>JALXAE010000124.1 GCA_026992355.1 Syntrophobacterales bacterium
ATCCATAATCTCTAATATCTCTTTAAACTCGCCTTTTTGGAGAGGAATTAATTCTTCAAGAGCTTCTTTTCTCTGCTCAGGCGTTTCCGCCAATATCATTTTTCTAACAATTTGTACTCTGTCCTCTCCAAGGAACATGTGCTCCGTTCTAGCAAGTCCTATGCCCTCTGCTCCAAAGGATCTTGCAACTCTCACATCATGCGGGAGCTCAGCGTTTGCCTTTACACCCAATCTCCTAAATTCATCAGCCCACGTTAAGAGTTCCTTAACCTCATCAGTGATCTCAGGCTCGACTAACTTTACTTCTCCAAGGTAAACTGTTCCGTCACCACCATCTATCGTGATTAAGTCTCCCTTTTTAACAACGACACCGTTTACCTCAAATTTTTCATTCTCAAGATCTATTCTAATTGACTCAGCGCCAACCACTGCAGGTTTACCCATTCCTCTCGCAACTACCGCTGCATGCGAGGTCATGCCTCCCCTAGATGTTAATATTCCTTGAGCCGCCGCCATTCCCCCAACATCTTCAGGTGTTGTTTCGGGTCTAACTAATATTATTTTTTCACCTTGTTTACCGAGTTCTTCGGCCTCATCTGATCTGAAGACTACTTTGCCAACGGCGGCTCCTGGAGATGCTGGAAGACCCTTAGCGATAGGTTTTAACTCTATTTTTATACTCGGATCGATTTGCCTGTGAAGAAGTTTCTCGAATTGTTCGGGTTTTATCCTCATGATTGCCTCTTCTTTTGTGATTATTCCTTCTTTAACCATGTCTACTGCTATTTTAACTGCGGCTTTTGGGGTTCTTTGCCCTGTTCTTGTTTGCAAAAGGTAAAGCTTACCTCTTTCAATTGTGAACTCTATATCTTGCATATCCTTATAATGCTTTTCAAGGGTTTCAGCGGCTTTAACTAATTGCTCATATGCTTCGGGTATATCATTCTTTAATTCACTTATGGGTTTTGGTGTTCTGATGCCTGCTACAACGTCTTCACCTTGCGCGTTGGGGAGATATTCACCATAAAATTCTTTTTCTCCAGTAGCAGGGTTCCTTGTGAACGCTACACCAGTTGCTGAATCCCAACCAAAGTTTCCGAACACCATCATTTGCACATTAACAGCTGTTCCCATGTCGTCTGGTATACCGTAGATTTTTCGGTACTTTATGGCTCTTTCATTATTCCACGATTCAAAAACCCTCTTGATAGCATTTATTAATTGCTCATATGGGTCTTGAGGAAAATCCCTTCCATTTTGCTCCTTATATATCCTCTTGAATTCCTCTATGATTTTTTTGAGTCCCTCAACGCTTATTTCCGCATCTGATTCCACCCCTTCCTCTTTTTTAACCCGCTCAATGACCTCCTCAAATAGGTTTCTATCTATCCCGTCAACGATTTCCCCATACATTTGAATTAGTCTTCTATAACTATCGTATGCAAATCTAGGGTTGTTAGTTAGTTTAGCTAAGCCCTCAACTGTTGCATCATTTAAACCCACATTTAGTATCGTATCCATCATTCCGGGCATTGAAACAGGTGCACCTGACCTTACAGACACCAGTAAAGGATTGTTAGGGTCACCAAACTTTTTCCCTGTTTTTTCTTCAAGCTTTCTTAAATATTCCTTAATCTGATCCTCCAGTCCCTCGGGAAACTTATTTCCATTTTTGAAGAAGTCTCTACATGCTTCTGTTGTAATAGTGAAACCAGGAGGAACGGGTAAACCAATTCTTGTCATTTCAGCTAGACCAGAACCTTTACCACCAAGTAAATTTTTCATTTCTGCGCTGCCTTCCTC
>JALXAE010000125.1 GCA_026992355.1 Syntrophobacterales bacterium
CCATTCCGCACAAACCGACCAAACAACCGACCATAATTACTGATAATTTCATGAAACCTCCTCCTCCAGTTTCTTTTTTCACTTGCAAAATTTGCTAAAGGGCACAACAGAACCTGGCATTTTGTAGTCCTCAACCATTTTCGAAAAAAGGGGCGCACCTACGAAAAAGGTGAAAATTTGATCGGCCTTCTCTGGCAGGTTGATATCCTTAAATTGCCCCGGGAAAAGCACTTTCCCAATGACATAAGCGTCCACAATGGCCGTTTCCAGATTAGTGGAATAGTAGTTAAAAGGCAGGAGAACAAAGGTACGACTTGTAGCAACGGCTTTTAAAGCACAATAAAAATTCAAATGTTTGTAAAAATCTTTCCAAATTAAAGGTAAACCGCCCCCGTCAATAAAAATAGTCTCAGGATCCAGGGACAAAAGACTTTCTTTATCTAAAAACACATGACTCCCCAACCGTGGGGCGGACTTTATGGCCACATTTTGTATACCAAGCCATTGAAGGGGAATATATTCCAATTCAGTACTCTCTATTCCATGAGATCCTCTGAATCCAATTCCTCCAACATAAACGGAAGGTATTTGGGTATTCGAGGCGGACTGAACTCTGGCTTTTATGTCCAACTTTAAAGAGTTTATATAAGACTCAATAGAGTTGGATCTCTTCACTTTATTCAATACTCGCCCTGCCAACATAAGAGACTTCTCTATTGCCAACACGGTGGTGGCCTTATTTCCATAGCTCAGAACAAACACGGGAATTCCTGTAAGTTTCTCTATTTTATCTGCGGTAGCAGGATCCATATAGGTGGCAAAAATAATATCGGGCTGCAATTTTATCACGGCCTCCAAATCGGGTTTTGAGTTTATACTCTGGGGACCACCAGGCCCTATGGACGGAAGGTATTTAAATTCAGGATGAGCCAATCTGTAAGGATGCCCTCTACTAAAGCGTTTTTCAATATCCTCCACTCCTACAACCAGATCAGCAGCCTCGAGGTATACAATTAATCGAAGTGCTCCCGGACCAATACAGATTATTCTTTTAGGAATGGAAGTAACGGTTACAGAACGGGATAACATGTCCTGGTAAGTAGCGGCCTTCAGAGGGTAAAACTCACAACACACGAATAACAAAACCCACAAGCAGATAAATTTTTTCATGTTCAACTTCTCCATTCTGGAATCACCTGAAAAAATTCACCACTGGAAGGTCGGATTAAACTCGCATTTATGCCATAGACCTGTTCAATTATATCTGTTGACACTTCACCGGGGCCGACTGATGCGTAGATGGAACCGTCTTTCAGAAATAAAAGCCTATCACAGAAGCGAAGTGCTAAATTCAGATCGTGTATAGCAATAATCGCCATTATTCCTTTGGATTCCACATAACTCTTGATAGTATTCATTATTTCCAGCTGATTGCGTAAATCGAGATGACTGGTGGGCTCATCACAAAGAAGAACTCTGGGATTTTGAACCAACGCCCTGGCTATAGCAGCCTTTTGCGCTTCTCCTCCACTGAGAGTGCCGATCGGACGGTGGGCTAGGTCTGCAAGTCCTAATTCTTTTATGTAATGGGCGGCAATTTTAAAATCGTTATCACTGGGTTTCCAAGAGCTGTAAGGCAACCTACCGAGAAGAACAGTTTCGAAAACAGAAAGGTGGGTGATTGAGGGGTTTTGAGGTATCCAGGCCATGTATCTAGCAAGTGCCTGACGACCAAGCGAGCCTACATCAATATCGTCAATATATACGGCACCTTTTGATGGTCTTATTATGCGTTGAATAG
>JALXAE010000126.1 GCA_026992355.1 Syntrophobacterales bacterium
ACGCACAACAGATACTTTGAAAGCTTCAAAAGCCTCGTGGAGGCAATCATAGGACATTTGAACAAGTATTCTCAACCTAATGACCAATTAAGAAAATTATGCTGCATTAATTAATACGTTTATTATAATTGACAAGACTACCGGGGGCAGGATCATCTCGACATGGCAAGTCGTGCAGGTTCAAACCACTCACCAGGTTGACGCAATTTTTTGGAAAGGTTTATCATCATGTAAACGCAACAGGCGCGTTTTAGCTTCTATCGCAATGTAATCAGCGTAACGTTGTGTCAAACCGTGTCCGGCAATACCGCAATGTTCAAGCAGTTTTTCGCTTACTGGGTATTTTCGGAGAAGAGAAAGTTGCATTACACGTTTTACCTTACTGCGGAGATCTTGAACTTCGAATCCTTATTGAACTCCAGGGAACGCTGCACTACAGTGCTCAATTGAACGGACATACAGCAAGAAAGTTTCTAAAGAGTGCGACTACCAGCTATTGTCAGGTAGTGAGAAACACAATGGCTTTTGATGCACTATTAATTAGGTAGACCAACATTGACTTCAGTGCTTCATGGAATCCCTGGTATATTCCGTTTTTGGGATGCATTTCAACATTCTCATATGGCTAGTTCAAAACCCAGCATAATGTGACTTGGCAATTATAGTGTTCATTAGACCAAAGCCCTTTTAAAATCCGGCTAAAATGTGAAACCCGGGGCTTCGCTTTGCAAAACGGTGCTATCTAGATTCCTTTGCAGTTTTCTACACGGTCCTCCATAGTTAGATGATTTTTTCTTTCAGCTTCTACCTAACCATATTGTGGTCGCTGTTCTAAACTATGCGAACATTTCATCCATCTTCAGATGGGTCAAATAATTGCTCAGTGCCTAGGGATCAATGTAGTCATTCTCAACGAGGTTTCTTCGCTAGATTCATTATTCAAAGCGCTCATGACGTTCACGGTTGTAGCGTTTCTCCAACTCACGCTCTCTTTTTATTCTTTCCTTTAGAGCCGAGTATTGGGTTTTAGCCCAAGCTCTAATTTCCGCGTTATCATGTTGGAACAAGCTTTGAAATAAAGAAGAGCGCTTTTCCAAGATGTCGGCCAGCGACCCACTCCAAGATGTCGGCGATATCCTGTCCACAAGATGCTCAAGAACAGCTTGTAAGTCCGGTGCTCTCTCGAAAATAGAATACGCAATCGGTTTCCAGACCAACTCTTCTGTATCTGCTGATTCCGAGAATATGTCTATCGCCGAGCTAGCTCTCGGATAACGCGCTTCTGGATCATCGTCACACCAAGACAAAAGCACATCGTCAGTGATTTGATCTAGGGGGTTACCCCCTGGGCTAAAATCATAGGTAAACATTCTTTTTCGATGGAAATCTTGGAGCTGGTCACTACCGAGGAATATGTCCAAGAACACGACAGGCTGAATACGAGCAAGGGAGTTGAGCAGGTCTGGGTAGTTAAAGGTATAGACACGGTTGCTGATTATTGCTTCCAGAAGGTTCTGACAAATTTTCCTAGCGGTATCAACGCTCTCCTCACCTTTAAGGCATATGTTAGCGATTTGTGCCAACTTATAGTCCAGGGTAGTAGCCCTTCCAGGTTTCTTATCGAACGAGTACATCGACAGCATAGCACGTGCGACCGCAAGTAAAGCACCCGAAGGACTAGAAGATTTTTCTTTTGTTCTTAAGAATCTCATTCCCAGTATTTCAACTACGACTTCCATTCCCCCTTCTTTGGAAAGGATTTTCCGTAAAAGTTCAGCCAGATCATCGTCTCTTATCGATTCATGGGCACGTCCCCAGGCAAGATGTTGGAAAGAACTTATCTTAGCCTTTCCAATGGCCAGCGCCTTATGCAAGCGCCCGACACCTCTCTTATCTATAGTTGAAGTTGTTTGTAAAATAGGAAAGTATTCACCGAGCAAATCATTATCAATCAATTTATCCAGTAATGAGTTATAAAATGCAGGATCACTTTCCGCACAGGACGAAAGGAATCCTGTGAGAACATTAATTTGCCGTTTTTCGGGAGGTGTCCTTTCAAGCTGAGCGCACAAAGTTTGCCAGAGTTCCTCTTTATCGCTACAACCCTCAGCGAGCCCTCTGCCGAACACATAAAGCCTGGGATTACTTGTAGAAAGGAGCTCTGGCAATAAAGCGCTTAGTAAATCAGAGTCTTGAACAACCTTAGCCCCAATTTTGGAGGTAAGTTCCTCGACTCGCCTCCAGGAGGAGGAAACATCATCATCAAAATCATCTGTCAGTTCAAATGCATGATGCTGGTCCGACAACGCATACGTACGTGCAAGTTGATAGAGATTAGTAGGTCTCAGAAATTTTTCTAGCTCATAAAGTTTTTCCAAGATCTCGTTATTGAAACCTTTCCCATCATACCTGATTATTCGTCGTACTCCAATCCATCCTTCGTTCCATGTTTGTTGTTCATGTATTTGTTTGGCTGCGTTCTGTAATACTTCAAACATGCCGCCTTTTGTCCATAAGCCACGCATATTGTCTGAGAGGAGCTTTTTTGCTTTTTCAGCGATTGGCTCGCCTGAAAGAGCGAGGCGAGTACAAATACCTATAAATGTCTCGTACCAATGAGAAACTTCCTTTCGTGTTTTGGGATAGTAGCCAAAGTCTCTGGGCCTTGCTCCGAACCTGTGCTGGTAGAATGAGCTAAAATGCCATGCCTCGAGTGTTGCATCCAAAAGTAAAAGGCCTAACTCCTGTTTATCCTGATCTTCAGAATCCACGAGATCTTCAATGACCTTGGCCCTTGCTTCAACTGATGCACGTGTGCCGGAAAGGAAAATATAGAAAAGAGACTTAAGGGCATCGCGTGTGGAGTTATCATTTTCCTCCGGCTTCTCCGAAAGTGCAAACCGGCACATTAGGTTTACGCTTCTATCGAATAAGTCAGGATCGTAAGCAAGGTGCCTCAATAATCTTACAAATTCAAAATAATAGGAATTTTCCCTTGAGGTAAAGCGGCTTCCTTCATCACTGTCGGCAGCGCGCTCTATTGCTTCCAAGGCCTTTTCTGGTGATACAGGTGCAATGTTTTTGAAAATTTCCATTCCAAAGGCGTTAAAGTTACAATTCGCTTTTCCGAGCCAACCATCATCTACCAGCCATTCATTAACTATCTCAACCGCTACGTTGCAGTCGTGAAGATAAGAGAGACGACGTGTAAATGACTTTAGCAGCCGCTTCGATCCTCTATTAAGAAAAGCTTGCACGATTGTTTCTTTTGGTATGGATTCAAGCGCGCGTTGGGCAAGTCGGTTAGCAATAGCATGGGGGAGCACAGCTCTCCAAACGCCACGAGATTGCACTAGCTCCCGTTCCTTAAGGGTACTGACATCTCTATACAGTTCGGAAGCTGACTTCCCAACAAGGGAAGCTAGCAGTTTAAGCTCCGATTCTTCCGAATTAACATCTGTACCTTCAAACGAATAGACCAGTGCGCATGCCTCTGCAGAAGTTAGGAGGTTTTCGTCCGTCTCATGTCGTTGTTTAAAAAGCCTTTCAAATAATTGATCATCGCGGAATCCCGACAAAGTTTCACCATACCGCACCGTGTTCGCCAGTGCGATAGCTACACGTGCGTTACCTCCTGCGAAAATCGCAATTGTCTGAGCGTCAACCTGACTAATGTGGGGGAAGCGCTTTCTTATTATTTTTTCAATGACTTCTTTGCTGGCCGGCTCAAGCCTATATACGTCCGTTTCCTCTGGAATGTCATCTCTCACGTCATACTCGACTGTTAACAAACTAATGGTGCTGCGTGGTTTGGAACAGATTTGCGTTAATCGACGATGCAGATCAGGTGGACAGTTATCAATGATTAAAATCCCCCTGGTTTTATGGGCAATAAGTTGTTCCGCGAATGTCTTTGGATCGGGCTCAGGGCTATCTGACATGTCAGTGTAAAATGCCTCGCAAGGATCAAGTGGCTGTTTTCCTACTCTTTTATCAAATAACTCCTGAACCAGTCGAGTTTTCCCAACTCCCGATAACCCCGTCAAACGGACACACACGCCAGGAGTGGAAAGCATGGATCTCATAAGTTTCAAGCCATCTTCAACAGACATCCCTTCCTCTTCGGGTTTAGATCCGTAGTGAAGCCTTGATCCACCGTCTAAAACGTATTCTTCCTCAGTCCCGCCGGGTGCATTCGCCCAATTTCCGTAAGGCTGCCAGCCTCTTAGCTGTCGGCCAATTTTGTTACGCACCCACAGTATCAATGAAGGATGCCCACGTACCCAAGTTGCAATCCGCCCTCGATCCAAAAAGTCTAGATGGAGGTCCCGGTGATTATCTTCATCTGCAACGGCTTCTTCCATGGCATTTATGCGGCTTCTTAAGGCTCTACTGGTAGTCGATCCACTTGAGCTAACAATAATATATGCCCCTTTCTCTCGAATGAGAGATTTGATTTCTTCCCGCAAGATCCCATGTGGCCTCATTTCTTTGAGTATTTTCGTTCTGGGCATATCAGACTTCTTTACCTGGAAAGCTGTTAAGCTTCTCGGAACAAAACTATTTTGAGGAGGGGATATCTCGCCTCGGACAACCACATCTAACCCGCCGTCGCTAGCGTCTTGGTGACCACCCCATATTATCCCGGCCGTGGGGAGTCCAGCTAAGCGGTAATCAGCTTCACACAACAGCCCGATCAATTCCCGAAGCTGCGCATCGTCAAGCTGTGCTATATTATTACCCGTTATTTCAAGTAAATTTGACATTTGAAGAGGATAGACTCTCCTTGTATTTCTCACATCTTATTGCCTACCATTCTCAGAACACTGTCCCCCGTTAACGGGGTTATTACAAAGGCCTCCAAAAAGAGGCGCTCTTTTCATACCAGTTGTTGTCCGGCCCATATAAGATTAACCTTTTCAACACACGTAAGATACAACATTTTTTCACATATTAACACAGATTTCGGTGACCTATTGGATGTAATCAATTATGAAATATTAGGTGAGCGGGTTGCTAGAACACGTAGAATACATTGTAAAGTCATAAATGTATTTGGGAAGCTCATTTTCCAGCGTGGGGGTGCCATGTACAGCAATAAAACGCCATTCCCATTTCATGGAGATCCCATGTGATAAATGGATCACTTTAGCATTGAAACTTATCGAGACAGTCCTCTAAATTCGCAAGTCTTTATTAAATTATAGTGTTCTTTCTAAGCATACTGTGAGCCTTATTGTTTCCTAGTCACTCAAATTATGGTATAAACGTATCCACACAGAGATGAGACGTGTGGTAAACTCCACCGAACAGGCCTTTCAAGAGGAAAGCAAAGGGGATGACCTTACTAACCCACCACTCATGTCAAAAAGTCTGGTATGATAATCGTGTCCTATTTTTTCTGAGAGAAGGTTCGATGCATTGTTTTTCCCATCTAATTTTTGAATTCTTGGTGGGGTTAAAGATATTGAATTAGTAAAAGAATACCGCGAGTTTAGGTCGAAATAGGAGACTGACGTCAGAAATTAATAGCAGATGTGCTTATGACAAAAAAACCTAACAAAGGGTACAGGCAAAGGTTAAAAGAGAGTTTTCTGGATGACTATGGAAACTTTTGCACAGAAGAAACTTTACTCGAGCTTCTTCTTACATATTCGATACCCAGAAAGGACGTAAAGCCACTTGCTAAAGAACTTCTACAGGAGTTTGAAAGTCTCTCTTCATTATTAAAAGCTTATCCAGAAAGACTCTGTCAGTTCAAAGGTGTAAAATTTAACACGATCGTTTTGTTCAAACTTGTAGATAGGATAATTGCCAATACCGAAAAAAAACCCGCCAAAAAGGACAAAAAAGTTTTACGTACAAAACAACTAAGCTTACCCAAAATGCTTGATCCCAAGATACAGGAGCCTGTTTCTGAGAAGCAACTTTCCAAAAAACAGCCAATGTCGACTGAAAGACATACTCAAAGAAAACCAAAAAGAAGGACGGGCCTCTTTGGAAAAGCAGTTCTCAAAGAAGCCATTGATCTCCTTCCGGGTCTCCCAGACACTGATTCTATAAAAGATGTCCGAAAGCATATTAGAAACAATCTTCATTTTAGTGCTGAACAAACCAGGATCCGTTATGCAAACTACATCATAAGTCGGATGTTTCCTTATGGTAAGGCTGACGAAGCGATGCGCAATTTTGCGAAAAGCTTTGAAAGAACACAAGCTCTTAGGGATGTTTGTTTTTATAGGTTTCTAAAATCGGAGCCCTTGGAACTGGACATAATTGAAAAATTTTTACTCGGAAACGTGGCACAAGGG
>JALXAE010000127.1 GCA_026992355.1 Syntrophobacterales bacterium
CGTGATGCAACCTTTCTATAATGACCATACGGCTTACGGAGCGATGTTGGCTTTTTTTATTCCGGTTTTGGCTTATTTCTCCTTCGGGAAAAATATGAATGGCAAATACCGTATGATTTCATTATTCACCCTGATTTTATTCACTATTGCCGTAGTCTTCTCTTACAGCAGGGCGGCATGGTTGGGACTGTTTGCCGGATTGGCGGTATATATTGCCGTAAAATTGAGAATCAAATTTACGTGGATATTGATAGTCGTAAGCATACTCGCCGGACTTTTCTTTTCGTTTCAAAATGAAATCATAGACACGCTGGAAAGAAATAAACAAGACTCTTCCTCCAACTTTATGGATCATATCTATTCGATGACCAATATCTCCACGGATGCGTCCAATCTGGAACGTATCAACCGCTGGCACTCAGCGATACGGCTTTTTGAAGAAAAACCTGTTTTCGGGTGGGGACCCGGGACCTATCAATTTGTCTATGCCCCTTATCAATTGTCCTACGAGAAAACCATTATCAGTACCAATGCCGGAGATATGGGTAATGCGCATTCCGAATACCTGGGACCTTTGGCGGAAGAAGGTGCCTTAGGGATGCTGTTCGTACTGCTCCTGATAGTTGTGGTTATCGTCAGAGCAATCCGTATCTATATCCGTAATAAAGACAATGAATACGGAAAACTCAGTTTAGCTATTCTCATCAGCCTGATTACCTATTTTGTACACGGCGTGATGAACAATTTCCTGGATACGGACAAAGCCTCCGTTCCCTTTTGGGGTTTTATTGCTATGATTGTGGCTATGGATATTTTGCAACAGGAGAAGACAATTCCCTCGCCTTCAAAAGATGACAATTCTCTCGAAAAGGACTTGTAATAGAAAGGTAACAAATGCAAATATCAAAAGAAACTCAATTTTCATTCACAGTAGCTAATTCCCCTTTGAAGATTACCTTCCCCTTGATTCTGGAAACGGTTCATTTTCGGCTGAAACTCATACTTGATTTCACTTTTGAGACAGAAAATTAATTCAACATTCCATTTTTTTCATTTGCTATCCACCTGTTTTACAAGAGATTAACAACTTATATTACCATTTTCTTACATATAGATTTTGACAGTTACCATGTAGTTACCCCAAAAAATACATAAGTTTTGCGGGCTCACGTACCTTTGCTTCGACGTTTTTATAATAGAGGTATGACGACAAAAGCGACACATCTTATCAGGCTGTTCCCCGCGAAACCGCTTTCATTGCTTGCGAAAGGCAGAAGTGTAGCTTTTTTGCTTTTTCTAATTATGTATTCGGGCGTGTGGACAATTTCACCGTCCCAAATACAAGCCCGTGAGGTTGAACCTTCAGCTTGCAGAAGTACTAATGTGCCTAGCAACCATTATTTTCTGCTTAAATCATTTACAAATCTGCAAATCACCAAAGACTGCAAGCTTGTAGTAAACTCGAATCTCACATTACACGAAAATATTCAGGGTGGAGGAATTCTCATTCTGTCCTATCCCGGCGGTATTTTTCTCAATGCCAATGAGCATAAGATAAATGCTTTGGTAGTGCACCAGGACACCAAAGTCAGACTCAAAGGAGATATACAAATTATGAGGCAACTGAGAATTTTGGATAAAGCGGAAATCAACCTCGATGGTTACGACCTAATTTTATCGCTCTATGTCGAGAAAGATTTTTTTGAAAACCAAATAAAGGATACGGGCATAGGTCAGATAAATCCTCTGAATGAGGATGATCATC
>JALXAE010000128.1 GCA_026992355.1 Syntrophobacterales bacterium
CTATAATATGGGCGAAAACGGGCTAAAAGCCCGAATGCAAAGATTTAAGGTTTCAAATTTTTTTGATCTTGCTAAGAAGAGATTGATACCAAAACAAACAAGATATTATGTACCTAAGGTGTTAGCGGCTATTCGAATAGGCAGAACTCCGGCCGTCTATGGTTTTTCCTTAGAAGGTAAGTTAAGGGTGTTTGCTGTGGAGACTGTTCCTGCCACGGGAAGTCTAAGCCTATACTCTCTTTCAAAAAAATTGGGAATAGATTTTATAACTATGCTCAAACTGAATCCAGCAATCAAAGATCCATATACCCCTATCCCCAAATATACACTTGTTCATATACCCTGGTCTACAAAAGACAAATTTTATCGCTTACTAAAACCTACTCTAGCCTATGGAGAAAACAAATGAGCATAAGAAATCTTGCTCAAGACCTATACAAAGCTCAAAAAAAGGTTGAAAAATTAGAAAAGGAATTGTCAGAGCTTGATTTGTCTTCACCCAAACGATCCCAATTGGAAAAAGAACTTGAAACTGCAAGGCAAGAAAAAAACCAGTTGAAGGCCTTACTTGAAAAAACCAAGCAAGGCTAAGGATAGACTAAGAATGGCAGAAGATGAGAAAAAGAAAAGTGAGTCTTTCTGCAGTTGCTGGTTTAGGGAAGGCAGAGTTTTCACCTTAGAAGAAGAGCATATTTTAGGTGAAATTCGAAAGCTTAAGGCACAATATGACACACTTAAAAAGCACCTAAAATCACTAACTCATGAATTGCCAGATTCACCGAAAATAGACGAAATACAGGCAGAAATATTAAATCTCAAAGAAAAACGCAAACACCTCGAAACCTTGAGACAAAAGGCCGCCAAAGAACGTATGAAACTTCTTGGTCATTCTAGTTAAATATTGGAACATGTTTTCCCAACTAATTTGTGAAAAATAGAATTTTTTCCTTGACACTGCACAGCGAAAATCTATAATCACTTTGAAAAAAAATGCACAAATTGGTGAGTTGTTTGTTGAAATGCGATTCCTCTGAGTTTTGGAAAGAGGAGTTGCTGGTGGGCATGTGAAAGAGTTTTTGAGCTAACCATTTAGGAGGTGGAAGGTATGCCGAGTTATGTAATTTTGGAAAAATGCGACGGTTGCAAGGGGCAGGATAAAACTGCCTGTATGTACATCTGCCCCAACGATTTGATGGTATTAGACAAAGAAAGGATGAAAGCTTACAACAGAGAGCCCGAGCTGTGCTGGGAATGCTACAACTGTGTAAAGATTTGTCCTCAGCAGGCAGTTGACATTCGAAGCTACGCCGACTTCGTACCTCTTGGAGCATCGGTTGTCCCCTTGAGAGGTTCTCAGGACATCATGTGGACTATTAAGTTCCGAAACGGCGAAGTAAAAAGGTTTAAGTTCCCCATTCGTACAACTCCTGAAGGACAGGCTCAGCCCTGGCCAGATGAATGGCAGACAGGTACTGATGACATAAAGAGTCCGCTTCTTTGTACTGAACCCGGTTCTACATTGGCAAGTGAACTGCCAACATTGAAGTAAAAGTAACCAGAAGACAGACACCTTAGGGAGGTGAAGATATGCAGCCTTTTGAAACCGTAGTAGTCGATACTGATCTTTTGATACTTGGTGGTGGTATGTCGGCCTGTGGAGCCGCTTTTGAGGCCGCTTACTGGGCCAAGAAGCATGGCATTAAAGTAACAGTAGTTGATAAGGCCGCAATGGACCGTTCCGGTGCCGTGGCGATGGGTCTTTCCGCTATTAATGAATATATTGGCTACGGCAAGGGCCAGAATACTTGTGAGGATTACGTAAAATATGTACGCCAGGACCTTATGGGCATTTCCAGAGAAGACCTGGTATACGATATTGCCCGCCATGTTGACTCCTCAGTACATCTATTCGAAAAATGGGGACTTCCCATTTGGAAAGACGAAAAGGGCGAGTATGTACATGAAGGCCGTTGGCAGATTATGATCAACGGTGAATCCTACAAGGTAATTGTCGCGGAAGCTGCAAAAAACGCTCTTGCTACTCTTGGAAATCTCGACGAAATCCTTTACGAGCGTGTGTTCATAGTTGAACCTTTAATGAACGGCGATACCTGTGTTGGTGCAGTAGGTTTCAGCGTACGTGAGCCCAAGTTCTACGTCTTCAAAGCGAAAGCCACAATAGTTTGCATGGGTGGTGCAGTTCACGTATTCCGTCCGCGTTCCGTCGGTGAAGGTCTCGGTCGTGCATGGTATCCACCTTGGAACTGTGGTTCCTCTGCTTACTTCGTCATCAAGGCCGGTGGCGAGATGACATGTCAGGAAGTAAGGTTTATTCCTGTACGCTTCAAAGATGGTTATGGTCCTGTTGGTGCATGGTTCTTGCTCTTCAAATCCCGTGCAACTAACGCATTCGGCGGTGAGTACATGGTAGAACGTGCGGGTGAACTTGAAAAGTGGGCTCCTTACGGAACCGGTAAACCTATTCCAGCCAACCTCCGTAACTGGCTTGGAATGGAAGACATAATGGAAGGAAAAGGCCCGATTTACATGAGGACGGAAGAGGCTATTGCTAATTTGGCCGCTGCCTACAAGGATGATCCAAAGGCCTTCAAGAGAAAAATGAAAGAATTAGAAGCAGAGGCCTGGGAAGACTTCCTGGATATGACCATTACCCAGTCTTTCCTCTGGGCAGCAACCAACGTAAAACCCGAAGAAAAGCCCTCCGAAATTGCTGCTGCTGAGCCTTACTTCATCGGTTCTCACTCCGGCGCATCCGGTGCTTGGGTATGCGGTCCTGAAGACCTGATGCCCGATGAATACAAAGAAATGTGGAAAGACATTGGCCTTTACAACCGCATGAGCACAGTAAAGGGTATGTTCTGCGCTGGTGACGCTTCTGGAGCATCCAGTCACAAGTTCTCCTCTGGTTCTCACGCTGAAGGTCGCATTGCTGCAAAGGGCGCTATTGCTTACATTTTGGATCACAATGAACCGCCTCAAGTTGACGATGCTAAGGTTGAAGAACTGAAAGAAAAGATTCTTAAACCTCTCAAGGTTTTTGAAGAGTACGCACCGCTTTCCAGCGATCCTGAAATTAACCCCAACTACATCATGCCCAAGATGTTCATGTTCCGCTTACAGAAGATAATGGATGAATACGCTGGTGGTGTAACCGCTCAGTTTACAACCAACAAACCAATGCTTGAAAAGGCCCTTGAACTTCTTCAGTTCCTGAAAGAAGACTCCGAAAAACTCGCTGCTAGAGACCTCCATGAACTTATGAGAGCCTGGGAAAACGTACATCGTATGTGGATCGCTGAAAGCCATGTCCGCCACATTCTCTTCCGCGAAGAAACTCGTTGGCCCGGCTACTACTTCCGTGCAGACTACCCAGACATGGACGAAGAAAACTGGAAGTGCTTCGTAAATTCCGTATGGAATCCTGAAACCGGAGAATGGACTCTGAAAAAGGTTCCTGTGGTACATCTGCCCGTCTAATTCACATGCTCATGGCGGTTGAGTAAATATAGCCCCTGGGGTCATGGAACCTCAGGGGTTTTTTATTACCGTGGCATTTGCCCATTGTGAAAATATGTGCTATTGAAAGCCGGCGTAAGAAAAAAGTAATGTTTTTGCCGAAAATAAACTTCTGGAGGTCAAACGATGACGGAAGTTACAAATCGAAGTATCCTGGTAGTTGGTGGCGGAATTGCTGGCCTGAGTGCGGCGGTTGAAGCTGCCGAAACAGGATGTCAGGTTTACATTGTCGAAAAAGAGCCCTATTTAGGTGGCCGAGTAGCAAGAATGAACAAATACTTTCCCAAACTATGTCCACCTAACTGCGGATTAGAAATTAACTTCAGAAGAATTAAAAATAATCCCCTAGTTAGGTTCTTTACAATGGCTGAAGTTACCAAAATAGAAGGGGAACCAGGGAATTTTAATGTAACTGTGAAAATCAATCCGCGCTATGTCAATGAAAAATGCACAGCCTGCGGGAAGTGTGAAGAAGCTGCAACCACAACTATACCTAATCCTTTTAATTACGGGATCAACACAGTAAAAGCTATTTATCTCCCAAATGATTTTGCTTTTCCTATGAGGTACGTTTTAGACCCGAGTATTTTAGGAACAGAAGAAGCTGAAAAAATAAAAGCCTCTTGTCCTTACGGAGCCATAGAGCTTGATATGCAGCCTAAGGAATTTGATTTAAACGTGAGCGCTATAATATGGGCTACTGGATGGAAACCCTATGACGCCTCAAAAATTCTGTACTATGGCTATGAATCCAATCCCGATGTAATTACCAACGTAGAGATGGAAAGATATGCTTCGCCGGAGGGACCAACAAACGGAAAAATTATACAGCCGTCTAGTGGTGAACCGGTAAAAAAAGTAGCCTTTGTCCAGTGTGCAGGATCTCGAGATGAAAACCATCTACCCTATTGTTCAGGAGTATGCTGCCTAGCCTCGCTTAAACAGGCCACTTATGTTCTGGATCAAGACGAAGAAGCTAGAGTGTACATTTACTACATCGATATTAGAGCTCTCGGCAGATATGAAGACTTCTACAAAAAAGTCATGGAAAATGAACGGGTTACTTTAATCAAAGGTAAACCGGGAGAAATAAGAAGGGTTGACTCTGGAAAAACAATGGTGCAGGCGGAAAATCAGCTAAATGGCGAAATAACAAAGGAAGAATTTGACCTTGTGGTACTGGCTACTGGCATGGTTCCATCCACTGCGGCAGAAAAAATTCCCTTTGATCTTTCCTATGACGAAAATGGCTTTTTAATTGAAGCAGATGGAAATTTGGGAGTTATCCCAGCCGGTTGTGTAAAACGCCCGGTTGATGTAGCAACCACTGTTCAAGATGCCACTGCAGCAGCACTTAAAGCCCTTCAATTGACGGTTAGGAGGTAGTCAAATGGAAAAAAAGATGGGTCTATATATATGCAAGGGCTGTGGAATTGGTGATGCCCTAGATGTTGATGCCCTTTGTAATATTGGAACCGACGAATTCAATATTCCAATATGCAAAACCCACGACAAACTGTGCGGTGAAGAGGGCGTAAACCTTATAAAAGCGGATATTGAAGGAGAAGGCGTAAATTCAATTGTTATTGCAGCCTGCTCACCCAGAGTCATGTACGATGTTTTCGATTTTGGCTCGGACAAGGTTTTGGAACGGGTAAACTTGCGCGAACAAGTCGTATGGTGCCACCCCCCTCAAGATGAAGATACTCAAATGCTTGCGGAAGATCAGCTCCGGATGGGCATTACAAAAGCCCAGGAAATGGAACCACCTGATCCCTTTATAGCCGAAGATATGAGCAAAAGAATACTCGTTGTGGGTGGAGGTCTAACAGGACTCACCGCAGCAAAGGAAGCCGCAAAAGCTGGATATGAAGTGGTACTGGTCGAAAAAGAAAAGGAACTAGGAGGTTACCTTAAAAGAATTTACAAGCTTCCACCTGCTACTCCTCCTTATGAAGAACCTAAAGATGTTGGCCTTGAGGATCTAATCGGAGAAGTGAAATCAAATGACTTAATAAAGGTTTATACTGGTGCAACAGTAGAGTCAATTGAAGGCGCTCCCTGTATGTTTGATGTAACGATCAAACATAACGGAAACGGAACAACAGAACGAGTGGGAGCAATTGTTGTTGCTACAGGCTCTGTTCCCTACAATCCTGAAAATCTTGAACACTTAGGTTACGGAAAATTCGATGATGTGGTCACATTACAACAAGTTGAAGAAATGTTTTTAAACGGTGAGGTCAAACGTCCGTCAAATGGGCAGCCTGTACAAAGTGTCGCATTTATTCTGTGTGCTGGCTCCCGAGATGAAAATCACCTGCCCTATTGCTCATCTGCTTGCTGTGTAGAGGCATTAAAACAGGCTAAGTACTTCAAAGAACAAAACCCCGACTGTTCGGTTTACATTTTTTATAAGGACATTCGAGCAAATGGTGTTTACGAACTATTCTACAAACAAGTTCAAAGGGATAAGGTGTTTTTTGTAAGGGGTGATGTTACTGGTGTTGATGATGATGGCTCCGGAAAGTTGATTTTAACAGCCGAAGATGTTTTAACCGGCTCTCCCATTATGTCTGAAAGTGTAGACCTTGTGGTACTTGCAACTGGCATGGTTCCTACTACGGCATTAGGTGAGCCCTATAAAGTGCCCACAGCAGAAGAGGGCGAAGAAATTGAGGTGCCACCCGACACTATCCTGGTATCAAATATTTTAAACCTTAAATACAGACAGGGACCGGAAATTCCTGCTTTGAAATACGGCTTTCCCGATTCCCATTTTATCTGCTTTCCCTATGAATCTCGCCGAACCGGAATTTATCCGGCAGGTTCTGTTAGAGCTCCTATGGATTATGCCAGAGCAATCGACGATGCCACGGGTGCAGCTCTTAAAGCCATACAGTGCGTTGAACTCACATCACAGGGTAAAGCTGTCCATCCAAGGGCAGGTGATATGAGCTATCCTGAATTCTTTATGCAAAGGTGTACTCAGTGCAAAAGATGTACGGAAGAATGCCCCTTTGGAGCCATAAACGAAGATGAAAAAGCCAATCCGCTTCCCAACCCCACCAGATGCCGTCGTTGTGGAGTATGTATGGGCGCATGTCCAGAGCGAATCATTTCCTTTAAGAATTATTCGGTGGGTATGATCGGAAACATGATTAAAGCTATAAATGTTCCTGATGAATACGAAGAGAAACCCAGAATTCTAGTTCTGGCATGCGAAAACGATGCCTACCCTGCTCTAGATATGGCCGGTTTGAGAAGACTTGAATATAATCCATGGGTCAGAATCATCCCGTTGAGATGTTTGGGTTCTATGAACATTATATGGATTGCAGACGCTCTTTCCAAAGGCATAGACGGAATTTTACTTCTGGGGTGTCGTCATGGGGATGATTATCAGTGCCACTTCATAAAAGGAAGTGAGCTCGCTAATATCAGAATGACCAAAATTAAAGAAACCCTTGACAGGTTAGTCCTAGAATCGGAAAGGGTGCGTGTAGAAGAAGTGTCCATAACGGACTACAACCGACTACCACAAATCCTTAACGATTTTGCTGAGAAACTGGAAGAACTTGGGCCAAATCCCTACAAAGGATTCTAGCGAATATTGGAGGAAAAGGCGATGGAACCGAAATATGTTTCGCAGGAAATGCGTGACTACATAATTGAAATGGGAGCAGAAACCATAACCTGGTGTATGCAGTGCGGACTCTGCACCAACTTGTGCCCCTGGAGGCTGGTTCCCGGAGAAACAAGCGAAAAATTTAGCATACGTCACATGCTAAGGCTCGGGCAAATGGGCATGGAAGGCTTTGAAGATGAAACCGTTCTCTTTGCATGCTCAACCTGTGGCATGTGTCAGTCAAATTGTCCTCGAGGAGTAAAAATTATAGATAACGTCCGTTCTATGAGAGCAAGTATCGTTGGAGCAGGAATGGCTCCAGCAAATCTGAGACCCATACTCGGAAGTGCCCATGCCAATGGAAATCCCTGGTCGGGACCTCGAGAAAAAAGAACCGCATGGCAGGAAGGCTTAGATGTCCCCAAATTTGGCCCGGATACAGAATATTTCCTCTTTGTATGTTGCCATTCATGCTATGACCCCAGAAGTACAAAAATTGCCAAAAGCCTGGTAAAGATTTTAAAGCACGCTGGTGTAAGTTTTGGGGTTATAGGCGAAGAAGAATCCTGCTGTGGAGAAAGCATGAGGAAGCTCGGCGATGAAGAGCTCTTTCAAAAGCTCGCCAGTTCAAATATAGAGCTCTTTAACAGCAAGGGAGTCAAAAAAATCATAACAACATCACCCCATTGCTACTGGACTTTTACAAATGAGTATCCAGAACTAGGCGGTGAATGGGAAGTTATTCATTACACTCAGCTTCTCGCACAACTTCTGGATGAGGGTAAAATTAAACTTTCAAAAAACATTTCCCAGAAAATCGCATACCACGACCCATGTTATTTAGGAAGACACAGTGGAGTTTACGATGAGCCCAGAAAATTGTTATCGTCTATCCCAGGAGTTGAACCTGTAGAGCTTGACAGAGCTAGAGAGCTTAGTCTGTGTTGCGCAGGTGGCGGTGGAAGAATATGGGCGGAAGTTCCGATGGGAGAGAGATTTGGAGAGCTTAGAGTTATCGATGCAGTAGAAAAGGGAGCTCAAATGCTTACTACCACCTGTCCCTATTGTATGAACATGTTAACTGACGCCTGCAAAACCCTGGAAAAACAGGATGTGCTGGAAATCACAGAGCTTTCTGAAGTAATAGCAGAATCCATTGAAGCATAGAGATTTTTGAGCTCGCGACATGGGGAGGGTCCCATGTCGCGAGCATTTCTTAGAAAAAACGGGGTACAACCATGCAGGAAGTAACAAAAGAAGATATGAAACAAAACGAAACCAGCTATTTCCTGGCTTCATGGGAGGATAATCAGCTAGTTTTAGAACCCTATTGTTTTTGTGGAGAAATGCTGGAAGAAAATTTCTTTTGTCCCAGGTGCAGAGAAAACCGTGCTATCGATGTCATACTTTGCCGGGAGTTTAAAATTGTAGGTATTGTAGAAAAGTTTATACACGGCAATCCACAATTTAAAGACTTCAGAGCTTATCTTCTTAAAGCATCCCAAAATCCGTAGAAGTCTGGAGGCACCATTCCATATGAATGAAAATAAAAAAATATCGGTCTTGGAAAAGGACGACGAAATTTTCTTTGCTTGCCATGCCGACCTTCCCTGTTTTACCCAGTGTTGCAGGGACGTAAATATATACCTAACGCCTTACGACGTACTCAGAATGAGAAAATCCCTTAATATGGGCTCTACAGAATTTTTATCCAGATATACTCGATCATTTCTCGCGAAGGTTACTCATATACCCGTCGTTCAACTTTTGATGGATCCTGATACCCTTTACTGCGTCTTCGTAACTCCCGATGGATGCAAAATCTATGATGACAGGCCATGGGCATGCAGAATGTATCCCTTGGATCTGAATGTGAAAAAACCAGGTTCTTATAAACTTATAACATCGTCTGATAAATGTTTCGGTCTCAAGGAACCGCAAAAATGGAACGTGGGAAACTGGCTTTCCTCCCAGGGCATTGAACCTTATGAAGAAATGGAAAAGCTTTTTCAATCCGTCATGCCTCGAGGGTTCCAACCTGGAGGAAAAATGGACGCAGGATTGGGGAAATTGCTGTTTCTGGCCTATGATACAGACATATTCCTTGAAATGTTAAAAGATCCAAAATTTAGAAAACTTCACGAAATAGATGATGATCTGTACAAAGCAGCTCTGGAAAATGATGAAAAACTTCTAAAACTTGCCTTTTCCTATATTAAAGCTCAACTGGAAGAGTTGTATCCCCTAACCTGAGGAACAATAAGTGGAATCAAATGACAAAAAACTTCAACCCATAAATAGAGAAGAAAAGTTTAGCTTTGCGTGTCATCCCGGTGTACCTTGTTTTACTGAGTGTTGCAGGAACCTTACTCTAATGCTGACCCCTTACGATCTTCTTAAACTTCGTAAACAACTAAACATGACTTCGTCAGACTTTATCGACAAATACACACGCTTGGAATTTCAAAATCCATCTGGATTTCCCGTTTTGTTTTTGGAAATGAAAAAAAATTCTGAAAAAACATGCCCTTTCTTGACAGCTGACGGATGTAGCGTATATGAAGCTAGACCGTCTGCATGCCGAATTTATCCCGTAGCACGAGCCACGAAATTCCACGCAGTTCACGGAACACTGAGTGAAGCCTTTTATCTAATTAGGGAAGACCATTGTAGGGGGTTCGAGCAGCACCGTAACTGGACAGTATCTGAATGGCTGAAAGACCAAGAACTGGAAGAATATTTGAAAAGAAATGATGAGTGGACAGAAATAATCATGCATCCGTCTTTAAAATCTGGTCTTTCTAACCAACAAAGGCAATTTGCGTACACTTTGAGTTATAACCTGGATACATTGAAAAAAATCGTATTATCAGGTCGCCTGAGTACCATTTTTGAGTTAAGCGAAAGCTATTTGACAAATCTAGCAAAAGACGACTTTGAATTGTTGAATTTTGGTTTTCAATGGTTAAAGTTTGCTTTCCTGGGAAAAACTGACCTAAAACTAAAAAGGATCTGAACTCATATTATAAAATGTTTACGCTTAAAGACATTGCCGATTTCACTACTGTTTTTGTTTCTCTTTTCATTATTATGGACCCCATTGGAAACTTGCCTTTTTTTCTACTTTTTACTGAAGGACACCCGAGACATGACCAAATAAGAATAGCGGCTATATCTTCCGTGGCTGCTGCATGCATTTTAATTGTTTTTGTAGTTGCAGGTGATTTTATTCTTAACTTTTTTGGAATCTCCATTCCCGCTTTTCAAATAGCCGGTGGATTCATCTTTTTTCTTTACGCATTACAAATGCTTCAGCTTTTGCCCACCGGTATGAAAACTAGTTCTCAGGAAGAAGAAGAAAGTCTTGCTAAAGAAAACGTGGCTCTCGTACCTATAGCCACTCCTCTCCTCGCAGGACCTGGAGCCATAACAGCTGTTATGGTATGGAATCATTCGGGCACAAACCCATTAAACACCTGGTTGATTATGGCAGCTGTCATCTTAGTATGCGGAATTATTTTCGTGACATTTTATTTTGGATCTTACATTCGCAAGCATCTTGGACTGAGTGGTATTAGGGTAATATCAAGAATAATGGGTTTATTACTTGCCGTTTTAGCCGTACAGTTTATGGTAAACGGCTTTATGAATCTAAAGACACTTTAGATCTGCTCCATAAAAGCTATCAAAGCTTCATAAAGATTTTCTATTTGCTTGCTGCATTTATCAGCTAGAAAAGAACCACTTTTTGTCCCATTACTATCATTTGTCCAGCCGCCCAATACCATATTATCTTTTAGCTTCACCACTCCAGCATACGCAACTGCAAGAGGATTAAGCCTTTCACCATATTGTTCTTTTAGTTGAAGCTGTTCTTTAGACAGATGCCTATGTTTTATACCCTCTTCCGCCTCAGATAAAATATCATGCAAGAAGCTAAAAAGGGTTTCTCGGCTATCCATATTTACTTTTCCGAAAAGTATATTTTTGAAAGCCGCTTTTGCAACATAAAAGCCCTTAAGTAACTGCTCATTTTTATTAAAGTTTCTATTGTTTTCACTCCCAACATGTAACAATAAATCATTCCAGATCGTCCTTCTAAAATGAAAATCATTCGGCGGGCGATTCTCCAATTTGCACAGCTCAGTAAGTGTCGTCTCCCCAGCGAATATTAGAGCCTGCAAAAGTAAACCACGTTTTAGACACCACCTCGACGCATTAAATCCCCTATCAACAGAAGTTTCTACATCCATTATGGATCTAAAGGGCGAAACAATGGATTCAAAAACAAATAAATCGGTATATAAACTGGAAGAGCTATAATCATTTTCCAGTTCGGAACTTCTAGCATGAAGGAGGCACCTATATATGTTCTCGAGTCTTTCAAGTAACTGTTTTACCCTAAAAAGCTCCTCATCCTTACTGCTCAAACCCAAAATTTCACATATCGACGAGGATGGCTGAAAGAAATTCGCTATACTATTAAGGGATCTTGAAACAGAAAAAGATTCAATCTCACTCCCTAATTCAAGAAGACGATAAAAAGATGTTAAATCAAAAATTGGAATGACTCTCTCCTCAGCTTTTAATTTTCTCAACCTTTCAACTGTGCCAACTACTTCCGGTGCGCCATAATAAACACCTGCAATACGAACACCTTTAACCATTTTAGTAAAACCGGCAGCAACTGTGTACAAAAAGGGTTGCAAACGAGTAGAATAGGTCAGGTCCAAAAATAAAGAATCATCTGATTTCAGTTCTTTCAACAAAACGTTAAATATATCAAAAAGCTCACCATCAGATTTCCCATCTGGAATAAGAACCATCTTAACCTGAGGCTTAATAGCAAGAGATTTCAAACGCGATTCAAGCCCCTTTCCAAAATCTTTCCTGTCCCTCCAATTATTCTTCTCCGCTTCCCTTGTACAAAAAATCAAAATAAGATCCTTTTCATCCCAATCCTCACAAATGAATTCAATTAAAGCTTCTTGAACATAATTTACAGGAGAAGAGACCTTTCCATCAAACTTGTATATGCAATCCAGATATTTTCTTGTTCCAAGAGCACTTAAAAAAACTCTCCTCATAGTTCCTCTCCGCTTACATCCTCAAATGAAAATACAGTGACCCTCTTAAGTTGCTTTTATACTTGAGACTTCCTGTTTTGTCAAATAATTCAACGAGATAGTCAATGAGTAGTTAATTAAGCAATGATTTCAAGCGCCTACCCACCAAAATATTCAACAATTGCTTCACATAGACCGTCAATGGTGTAATTATCAGCAGTTATATGCACATCTATTCCCAATTTTCTTAGAGTTTCAGAAGTAATCGGACCTATTGACGCAATGGTAACATTCTCAATCAATTGTTTTGCCTCAGGGTCAGCCACCAGACGGAAAAAATTTTTGGCAGTTGAAGATGATGTAAACGTTATGCAATCAACCTTCTTCTCATTTAACAAATTAACAAGTTTTTGCCTCTCAACATTTTCAGGAATGACCGTTCTGTAAACTGGAACAACGTCAACCTCGGCACCCATATCTTTCAAAGTTAAGGGAAGCACCTCTCTAGCTTCAAGGGCTCTTGGAATAAGAATTTTTCTACCTTTCATCTTTTTGCTAGAAAAACCCTCAGCCAAATCTTCAGCACGATAGCTTTTTGGAACAAAATCGACCTTTATCCAGAGCTTTCTCAACTCATCGGCTGTAGCAGGTCCTATTGCCGCAATCTTACAACCGCTCAAACTCCTCACATCATTGTTCGTTGCCCACAATCTATCAAAGAAAAACTTTACTCCATTGACACTGGTAAAAATTATCCACGAATACTCCGAAAGACGCTTGATAGCTTTATCGCACTTTTCCCAGGAAGGTGGAGGCTCTATCTTTATTGTGGGAAATTCTAAACATTTTGCACCCAGCTCTTCTAGCTTTTCTCTAAGCTTACTAGCCTGAGCACGAGCTCTGGTAACTACAATTGTTTTTCCAAATAGAGGTTTGTTCTCGTACCATTTTAACTGGTCTCTCAACTTAACCACATGACCAATTACTATAATTGATGGAGGACTAATACCGCCTTTCCTGGCAACTTCTACGATATCATTTAACCTTCCAACCACCGTTTTCTGGGCGGGGGTGGTACCCCATTCGATTATCGCAACAGGTGTAGATGGTTCCATACCATTTTCAATTAACCGGTTCGTTATGTACTGAAGATTTTTAACTCCCATAAAAAAAACCAGCGTACCATTAAAATTGGCAAGAGCCTCCCAATTTACCTTTGAATCTTCGGAGTCTTCCCTCTCATGTCCGGTTA
Organism: Syntrophobacterales bacterium; assembly: GCA_026992355.1. GTDB lineage: Bacteria > Desulfobacterota > Syntrophobacteria > Syntrophobacterales > Thermodesulforhabdaceae > JALXAE01. The sequence continues at coordinate 13,484 of JALXAE010000128.1, forward strand.
CAAACGCCATAGATGCGGTGTAATCCCTGTGAGATAATGGTATTCCTGCATAGGCAGGAACTGCAATAGCTGCCGTAACACCGGGTACAATCTCAAAAGGAATGCCAGCATCTTTTAAAATCTGAGCTTCTTCTCCTCCTCGCCCGAATACAAATGGGTCCCCCCCTTTGAGTCTCACAACTTTGTATTCTTTTCCCTTTTCAACTAGCAAATTATTGATGTCCTCCTGGCTCTTGGTATGGTGGCCACCCTTTTTACCCACATAGATAATTTCCGCATCACTAGGAGCGTTCTTAAGTAGCTCCTCATTTGCAAGATAGTCGTAGATTATCACTTCTGCGGTTTTTATGAGATTAAGCCCTCTAATAGTAAAAAGTCCCGGGTCACCCGGACCGGCACCAACAAGATATACCTTCCCTTTTTTCATATAAACCGCGCCTTTCTAACTGGAGTAAACTAGGTCTAAAATCCTCTTACCACCCTTGCTCAACAAGTCATCAGCAAGTTTTTTTCCAATTTCTGAAGCCTCTTCGACGCTTCCAGAAAGTTCACCCCTGTAAAATTCTGTGCCATCAACAGAAGCAATCATTCCAATTAATCTAAGTCTGCCATTATTATTTTCTACGAAGCAATGGCCTCCTATCGGTACCTGACACCCGCCTTCAAGTCTTTTAAGAAAACTTCTTTCAGCCTCGATAGCATAACTCGTGGGTAAGTGATGAAGAGGACGAACAAGCTCATAAGTCACCGGATCATTAGCTCTAATTTCTATACCCAAAGCGCCCTGAGATATGGCAGGCATAAAAAATTCAGGATCCAAATATTCGTCTATAAGGTCTTCCCAACCCATACGTTTTATACCGGCCGCAGCCAGGATAACAGCGTCGTATTTACCCTCCTTAACCTTTTTTAACCGAGTGTCCAGGTTTCCCCTAAGATTTTCTATTCTCAAATCCGGCCTCACACATTTCAACTGTGCAGTACGTCTCAAACTGCTGGTTCCGATCAAAGAAAACTCGGGCAAGTCTTTTAAAGGTAAACCCAACCGACTAACTACGACGTCCCGAGGGTCTTCCCGCATCGGAATAGCGCCAATTATCAACCCATCTGGCAGTTCCGAAGGAACATCCTTCATACTATGAACAGCCAAATCTATCTCCTTCCGAAATAACGCCTCTTCAATTTCCTTAACAAAAAGCCCCTTGCCTCCAATTTTCGCAAGGGGCACATCAGTTATCTTGTCCCCAGTGGTCCTGATAATTCGTAGAAATACCTCAAGATCAGGCCATACCTTTTCCAGTTCTTCCTTGACAATGGTGCTCTGCCTGAGAGCTAGCTTGCTCCCACGAGTTCCCAGGATCAACTTGTGTCCCACTTTTCAGACCACCCTATTTGCAAGATGCACATGATGTTGCTGTACAACCACTGCATCCGGAAGAAGTCGTTCCCATGCGACTGCTTGCAGCACCTTTATCCCCGCCGCTTTTGAAGCCGAAAACCGACATTTTTTTAGAAACATCTCCAGAACCGCACTCCGGGCAGCTAACATCTTCACTCTGGTTAAAAACAAGTCTTTCAAAGTGAGCATTACACTTGGAGCATTCATATTCATAAATCGGCACAACAACACCTCCCAATTGGCTTATTGTAAACCCAGCTCATCTACAAACTAATCCTTTTTCTCAATTCTTACAACATCTCCGTCTCTCAGCGATTTCAGCAAAACAGGATCGCCAACAACCTTCCCAATTATATTAACAGCACTGGCAGGACGAATCTCTCCGGCACCGCTTATAGGCGTAGGGCCAAAAAACACACAAAAGGCTTTGCCCTTCGGCCAATAGCCGATATCTCCAATTTCAACAACTTCTTTAGCTGTATTATCGAGGGGCATGTCAACAGGTATTTCAAAGTATATCTCATCGCCCCATGTATTTACAGAAGCTTCGATTGGTAGGATTTTTTCTACAGCTAAGGCAGTTGGTGAATCGTTTAATTCAGCATCTAGAACTACCTGTCCCGCTTTAATCTTTATGTTACAGGCCATTACCAACAACCCCCGTCTAAATTATATGTCATCAATCCTTTCAAAAAGAGCACATAAAAAAAGAGGAAACAACAATTCATGATGTCCAATAAAATTATACCCCTTTCCGCCGGTTTCGGCAGGTCTTTCCACAACATTTTTTAGAGGACGATATTGCATAGCAAAGTCCATGTTTATCGTCGTGTAATTTTTTACATCGAACCCCAGGTTCCTGCTGACACTTAAAGCCTTCAAAAACACCTCAGGCATAATCACAGAGGAACCGAGATTAATATAGACGCCATTCGAAAGTGTACTTACGGCACGACAAAAAATTCTGAAGTCACAAAAGGTAAGAGCTCCCATCTGTTCAGCATTCATGGAAGGATGAAAGTGAATAATATCCGTTCCAATGGCAACATGAACAGTTGCAGCAATGCTATTTTTGTATAAACAGGCAAAAATACTGAAATCTTTGTATGGTAAATTTTCCTCGTGAATTTTTCTCCCCACAATCCACCCGAGCCCCTTGTTTTTGTAATTATTATATCCCTCTCTTATGGCTTCATGAATAAATTCCGCTGTTTCTTTCGTGGCTCCAAACCGTCCGTCAGCGAGACGGGCACAAACATCTTCGGAGGTCTTTCCACTCAGTGCTACTTCGACATCATGTATGAGCGACGCACCATTGGTAGCAAGAAGGGAGAAAAAACCTGACTCAATGGCTTGATTTATAAGAGGCGATAAACCAACCTTTATAGGATGTGCACCCATACCTAAAATTATGGTTTTTCTTTCTGCAATAGCCCTAGCTACCCTAGAAACCGCATCCTGCAAATGCTTTCCTGCCAAAATAGAAGGAAGTACATCCAAAAAGGTTGAAAAACTTGCACCTTTTTTCCACCTGAGTCCAAAATTTTTAACCAACACCTTACTGGGTCTTTGAAAAATGGAAATCGTATTTAAGGAGTCGAACTCAATAGGTTCAAATTTACTATCAGACATACATCATCCTTTCTACAAGTCCACATAGGATGTGAGCAAGCAATATATGGCATTCCTGTATTCGGGGAGTTTCATTTGATGGAACATGAATTATAACATCGCATAAATCATCCATATCTGTTTTGTCTTTGCCGGCAAAACCCAAAGTGATTAAACCGCTCTCTTTTGCCCATCTTAGTGCATTAATTACATTTTCAGATTTCCCACTTGTACTTATCCCTAATGCGACATCACCTTCCGAAGCTAAAGCCATAAGCTGTTTTGCAAAGACTTCCCTGAAATCGAAGTCATTGGATATGGCCGTGAGAACAGATGTATCAGTCGTTAAAGCTATTGCGGGAAGTGGTGGACGATGCATATCAAACCTATTAACAAATTCCGCAGCAATGTGCTGAGCATCCGCAGCACTTCCCCCGTTTCCAAACAAATACAATCTCTTTTGTTTTCTAAAGGCAGTAGATATGATTTCGGCCATTTGCGACAAACGAAAAATCTCGGCATCTAAATCTAAAAAATTTTCGAGCAATTCTTTCAAAGCAGTAATCGCGTTTACGATGTATTGCCTGTCCTCAACTCCACTTTCCATGAATGCTCCCACTTATCTCAATTGTAAACTGGCTCAGCAACTTTTGTCCCGCTTATCATATCTTGTCTGAGAATCTTTAAAAATTTTTTAAAAAAAGGACCTGGTTGACCGTTCCCAATCTTTTTACCATCGAATTGAACCACAGGTAAAACGTCAAAGGTCGTGCCAAACATCATGACTTCCTGTGCCCTGTAGGCTTCTTCTCGAGACACATCCGCCTCCCCTACGTAGGAAAGAACTCTTGCCTTGACAAGTGATTCGGCGAGCTCCATCATTCTTGATACTGTTGTACCTCGAAGTACCTTGCTAAACCTCGGCACGAGAAAAGCATAATCGGACGTTATGATTCCAATATTTTCCGTGGGGCCCTCCCCCAGATTGCCATTTTCATCAACGGAAACGGTAAATTCTACACCCTCCTTTTCGGCCTCCATACTCATGAGAACATTTGGCAAATAATTGCAACTTTTTACCGATGCAAAAAAAGAAGGTTTCATGGGTATTCTGCTAGTCTTTATCCTTACGCCTTTGGTGTAATGTTCTTCTGGATACTTGGGAATTTCAGTTATAACCACATATAGCTGAGAACCAACACTTTCCGACGGATTGGCAGAAAATCCTCCTGGACCTCTGGAAACAAACATTCTAACAAGACAATCCCTTTTCTCTGTAACTCTAATCGTTTCCTTAATTATCTCCACTATTTCATTCCTGGAAAGAGGAAGAGTAATTTCTGTGATTTCAGCTGACCGTTCAAGGCGATCGAGATGTCTATGCAGGAGATACAAGGCCCCATTAACACATTTGAAAACCTCAAATACCCCATCTCCTCGGTGCACCATGTGGTCGTCAATCGGGATCAACATAAATGTGGGATCAGTTACTACACCACCAAACCAACTTGAATACATAGCATAGTACTTCGAATGATGTTCGTGCGATATGGCACACAGCCGTTCAAAAATAGCCTCTCTAGAAAGCAGTAGTTCCTCCATTAAAAATCCCCCTCGTTTGTCTTATCAAAAACCATCTTTTTATCTTGTGAAATATCTATCACACGATAAAATTGAGAAAACATTTTAGCAAGAGTTAATCCAGGAGGGAGTTAAAATTTGCGAGGGAAAAAACTTCAAACGTTCATATTTGATTTTGACGGCACTCTGGCTGTACTAAATATTGACTTTGTGAGATTAAAAGAAAAACTAGTCTCTATAGCGCAGCGGTACATAATCGACATTCCACAGAAGGATTCCCCTCTCCTTGAATGGTTAAATGACTTAACAAACTCCATTAAAGACGAAAATAAAGCAAGATCTTTAAAGAAAGAAGCCCTTGACTTGATAAAAGCAACAGAAATAGAAGCCGCAAGAGACGGGAAACTTTTTGACTTTACAGAGTCTTTGTTAACCTTCCTAAAAGGCAAGGGATACAATGTTGGGATTGTAACCAGAAACTGTGAAGAGGCAGTAAAGACAGTTTTTCCTCAAATTCATAAGTATTGTCATGTTTTTATACCCAGAGAAAAAGCCGTAAGCATTAAACCGAGCCCGCTTCATATTCATCAGGCCATTAAGGAGCTGGGGGCAGACTGTAAGACAACCATGGTGATAGGAGACCACCCTTTGGACATCATAGCCGGTTTGAGAGCAGACACTTTAACGGGTGGCGTTTCCAGTGGAAAGATCTCTGCAGATCAGTTAAAAAATGCGGGAGCACACTATGTAGCAGATAATTGTATCAGTTTGTTCAAAATTCTTCAAAAAGACAGACTAATCAGTGGATTTGAGCTATGAAACGAACGATACTTCTTGGATTTTTCGGTTGGTGCGATGCAGGGAACAATGTAAAGTTCCTCATGGAGCACATAATCTCGAAATATTCCGTGAGAGAATCTTGTGAGTGGAATATCGAAAAATACTGGCACTCTGGAATAGAACGTCCGAAAATAACAGTAAAATACGGCATAATTCGAAAGATTTCTTGGCCAAGTATAAGATTCTTTTATTTAGACAGCGGAGGAAATCTACAGGGAATAGCCTTCGGACCGGAACCTACTCACAATTGGAAAAATTTTTCATTGGAGCTGGTGGAAAAGATACAATCCTTAGATTTCGAAAGAATTATACTGCTTGGAAGTCTCTATGATCAAATATTACATGACGAAGCCATCGTTTCGGGAGTTGTAACTCACCCTCGCGAACTCAACATCATTCGTTCCTTAGGTTGCCAACTCATAGAATATGAAGGACCTTCCGCCATTCACAGTCAAATAATGCTTGAGACTGCCTCTCACAACCTTGAAACCTTGAGTTTGTGGATGCATATCCCTTTCTACCTGAAAGGCCCTCATGAAAAAGTAATTGCGAAATTGTTCGATGTTATCAATATTCTGACGGATGCAAATTTTTCAACAGAAGAACTTCTCGATAAATGGGAAATTAAGCGCAGGGAACTGGAAAAACTTCTCAGTAACGACGAAGAATTGAAAGGTGTGCTCAATAGCATAAAACAAAAAGAACAAAAGCCTTTTAAAGCCCTTCCCTCAGCATCATCTATGGCTCCTGACCATGCCACTACAAAGATAATAAACATTGAAGAATTCATAAAAAGGAAAAAAAATGATGAAAAATCACACGACAATTAGCCCTAAAAGCATAATTGTCCGGGAACATGATTTTTCAATATCCATGAATGCAGGCATAGACATAAAGGACATTACCCCCATAGTAAAGGAAGCAGTAAAAGAATCTGGAGTTGATATTGGTTCCGTTTTTTTAACATCCATTGGTTCCACAGGTTCACTAACAACCATTGAGTATGAAGCTGGAGCGGTCAAGGATTTAAAGAAAGCAATAACCGAACTTGCACCTCCGGGTGCCTCCTATGAACACGAAAAAGCATGGCACGATGGGAATGGGCATAGTCATGTCCAGGCGGCCCTTCTGGGTCCGCCACAGGTTTTTTCGATAAGAAACGGTCAATTAGTTCTGGGTACGTGGCAGCAAATTATTTTAATTAACCATGATATTAAACCACGAAAAAGACGAGTAACCCTAACAATTATTGGTAAAAAGCTAAAAGAATAAAAAACCTCTCAATCCCCAGAATTTTGA
>JALXAE010000129.1 GCA_026992355.1 Syntrophobacterales bacterium
TGCTCGTAGAATTAGCGAAACCAAGCTTCGAATCTCTTGCCGGGGTACAGATACATCTGGAAGGGAAGCTCGGGAAACGTGTTGATCTAATAAGGAAAAGAAAGAATATGAATGAACGATTTCTAAGAAGAATCGAGAAAGACATCAGGTATGTATAGTGGTGAAATACTAGATCTTTTGGATTTGATGGTAGATTCTGTAAAGAAAGTCCGGGGACGATTTTGCAGAATAGATAAGCCAGAAGATCTTGTGTCAACGCCAGATGGTGTTACTTTGTTAGATGCTATTACAATGAGGCTTCAGGTAATCGGTGAATCAGTAAAACGTATAAGTAAGATCGATCCCGATTTTTTTGATGAGTATCCCGAAATTGAGTGGGATAAAATTGCAAGGTTCAGAGATCTGGTGTCTCATCATTACGAGCACATTGATTATGAAATCGTTTATGATATCTGTCGTCACCATATAACCAGACTGGAAAAAGTACTTCAGAAGATAATCAGCAGTGCAAGGACAAAAGGGCAGATTCCACCTTGACAATAACACTATCACTGTTTTAGGGACTGGTAAATCGCCCGGATCCGCGGGTTACGGATAGTCGACCTACCAAGTGGGAGAATTTTGGAGTCGTTATTAGTTATTAGTGATAGGTTATTGTTAGTTAATTAACCGCAGACGGACACAGACATCTTTACTCGAGCGACACTGCTTGAGCAAAAAAAGCTATCGCTTCGCGATAAAAAGCTTATCCCTTTTTTGGGATTGGTAAAACATCTGAACTTGCGAATGACAAATAGTCGGACCACCAAGCCGGGGAAGGAACTGAAGGTTACTCTTTCTTTGCACGAAGTGCAAGGCATCTGCCGGCGGACCGATCTGCGCGGGCTGGTCTGCGTGGGTCTGCGTAAGTCCGCGATTGATTGAAAACATGTTTTGAGAGGGAAGTTACCCATATGCCGTTTGACGCGAAATGGGTAAGTTGTTTGTGTTGGGCTTGGGGGGCTTTTTGGTAAAAATGCCGGGATAATTGAATGTTGCACACCGGGGAAGGTATTGGTGGAATGGTAATTGACGAAATGTTGAAGAAGCATTCCTTGTTTTCCTTTTCTGTGAGACATCTGCCAATAGAGTAAAAGGCAGGTCTGAAATTTTGGAGCCCCTTTGCTACTAAAGTTATTCTCCGAAAGCTTAAAAGTTAGGCGCGAGCGCAATGGCTCTAATTACACATTTTTGGTTTGACAGGAAATGGGTAAAATACAAGTTTCGCCACTTCCAAATCTTACTTAAAAAGTTGAAAGTATTTGCTTCTCATTTAATTCAGGGCTTGCTAACCTTTTTCTTGGTGTTTTATAATTCTTTAATTCGGTCTCAGCTGAAACTAAAATGCCTCCTTATCTTATCTCCTATCATGTCTATATAAAAGAACCTAAGGAGACTCTAATTCTGTCTAGAGCGCCTTAAAGGAGCTTTTAATCAATCTTATTCTTTCTGTTCAATTTCGTATTAGAGCTGCTTACCTGAAGCTCTCTTAGCATAACTCTTCAAACACATTATAAAAAGTTACTGCTGTTCTCTTGAAAATAGAAAATCCTATCCCTAATCAAATTGGTCCTCCTCATCCAAGACATTATCTCAGAGGAGTACTTCTGACTTTATCTGGAAACGGGGTTTCAATACTCACCGGTCTAATATTGATATCAGTCGCATCAAGATGGCTTCCAAAAAGCCAGTTAGGTTTTTATTATGTGGCTCTTATGATGTCGAGCCTGTCCATCGCTTTCGCTAATATTGGGGGGAAATCAGCAATAATCAAGTTTTTAGCGAGTGCCCCCCAAGAAAAAAAGGAAGAAGTAGGGAATCTAATAATTACTTTGAGGATAATAGCAGTTCTGGTTGTTGGAGTTTTCTTGTGCCTTTTTGTTCATTTTATTGACCAAATCTGGCACGGCGGAACTCTTGCGGTTAGTGCTTGGATTCTTATCCCTTTTGTTTTGATGGAAATCGTTTATGATTCGGCAATGGCCATAATGGCGGGATTTGGAATGTTTGGCAGATGTGGTTTTTTTCAAAGTTTAAGAGGAATATTAAATTGTTCGATTTCCTCGAGTTTGCTTTTATATGGATTGGGGGTAAATGGCTTAGTAGGGGGCATCTTGCTATCAAATATCTTAACCAGTGCGGGAATCATCTCTTCGCTTCCTATTAAGTTTAAGGTTGTTTGGAATCGCCGTGAAGTTATTGCTATAGTAAGATTCTCGGTTCCTTTGTACATTGCTTACATGCTCTCGATCATGTCCGGCAGAGCAGCCGAGGCAATGATCGTCTCATTTATTGGAGCTGCATCCTTGGCCATCTATGGGAATGCTATGAGATTTCCAAACTTGCTCCTAAGAGTCTTTGAAGCAGTTCGACCGGTGGTGTTGAACTTCTTTTCTTCTGATGAGGAGTATGGGAAGTCCCTATTGCCACTTAGGTTATCAGCTATCGGCATATGTATCATTGCGTGTGTTCTTATAGTATTTTCTAGACCTTTAATCCTACTGATTTTTTCTAGAAAATACACTGCTAGTATCGGTTTGACAAGGCTGTTGTCGCTATGGATGGTGTTCAGTATTCTAAATTATGTGTTGGTACTTCAACTAACCGGTACAAATAGGACTACCAAGGTCATGTGGTTGAATGCTTGCCAGTTTGTCTTAATTATTACAGGACATCTCATACTAATACCAAGATACGGAGCCTTGGGTGCAGCAATCTCGGTAACGATAGGGGCTAGTGTTACGGTTCTGATTTCTCTTCTATTTTTAAGCGAAGCTCAGAACAGCAAACTGTTGAGAAAATCGCTCTATTACGTCGCTAAACCTGTTATTCCATTAGGAATAGTTTTTTTTCTCACTCAGCATACGGAGCCGGATTTTGCTTTGGGTATTGTATATATGATATCATACCTAGTAGTTATTAGTGCAATTAGAATAGTCAACTTAAGGGAGATAAAATTTGTAGCATCTGTTTTAGTAAGGTTTCATTGATCCTCAAAAGTTTTAAACTTATAGAACCTCACAACATAAAATATTTCCAACATATCAGATGGTTAGAGATTCTGACTTCGAGTTGAATCTCACTGGCTCTTGATATTTGTGAATGAAAGGATTTTTCTGAAGTTCCTTAATATATCGTCAGGATTAGAAATGAGGGAGTCCTTAGATAGGCGCATTCGGCCTAGTACTTACAGGGGATTTTGGGCATGACGAGTCAAGACATAGATTGTTTCGAAATGGCAATTGAAACTAAGCTAGGGGCTTTAGACACTGTTTTACTGTTGCTCATCTGGCTTCTTATTTTAATAGCTTCTCTCAAATTTATTGGTATCCTTGGAAGCATTAGTTTTCTGCTTCTAAGCGCCTATCTCACAGTGAAGAGGCCTTCTAACGGTCTCCTTATAATACTACTCTTAATATACAGCCCTGGCATAGCCTTGCAGATACCGTCCATTTTGGTAGTTTCTTCTTTGATTACTTTCTTTGCATTGGTTATAAAAGGAAACTGCATCCGTTCACTCAGACGTATCGGAAATCCTATTCTAATCTCTGCATTTATTTTTGCCGGATGGGCTTTAGGCACTACATTGCTTACTAATTCATTAGGGGTTGCCTTGAGATACTGGATTCAGTATTTTTATGGTTTAATACTGATAATATTATTGTTGATTTGTTTAGAGAGCCCAAAAGATTATGGAAGAATTTTAAAGTGGTGGGCAATCATTGCGGCACTCAGTCTGCTAATTTCAGTAGCACATTATATAGCAGGAACAAATACATTTCTATATTCAATCTTGAAAAATGTTAGACGACCTGATGGGTTTACTGCGGTGACGCCAACAGTAATAGGCATCGGACTTGACAAAGTAGTGAGGAGACTGATTTGGCCTGGGATAGGCCCTAATTATTATAGTGCAAATCTTATTTTTCCGTTATCAATTGCCCTAGCGTTCTATGACGCATCAACTTCTCGTCAAAAACCATTCTGGATGCTTGTTTGTGGTATGATCTTCGCAGCTGTTGTCGGAACGTTCAGCAGGAGTGGATTTCTTGTAGTATGTGTTGTCGGTTTCGCTTTTATACTTCGAAGAAACATCAGAGCAATTTTCCCTACGCTGGTCTTGCTTGCAGCGTTCTTGGTTACGATCACGGCCATACCAGAGCTTATTATCCGCATAAGGAGTATATTAGACGCCATAGCTAGTGGTGCCACCGGAAGATTTGCTGCGTGGCAATTAGCAGTTAAAATGTGGCTGTCTTCACCATTGTGGGGCAATGGATTGGGATCGTTTTTCGCAAAGTATCGTAGCGTGCCACACAATACATATTTGACAATATTATCCGAGACTGGGATAGTTGGATTATTAATTTACCTTTCTATAATCATTCAAGCACTTTATAATTGTCTCCATATACAAAATTCGAATTACATAGCTCATAGAAAGAAAAAGAAATTTTTAGAAATTTTGGTGATAGGCCTTGTGGGAATGTGTTTTATGATTGGGACCATATCTTATGAAGAGGTTAAGCTTCTATGGGCAGCTTGTTTCTTGTGTCTTTATGGCTCTATGCTTAATGTAACTTATCAGCATTTAAAAGAGAAAACGACGACGGATTAAGAAGACAAAGTACATAGTACAGAAGGATAAAGAGTATGCGTGTCCTATTCGTTTCCAGATCGAATATAGGCCTCAGTAGGGGAGGGTTACAGAAGCAAATAAGAAAAACGGCCGAAGGTCTCGAAAATAATGGGATCGAAGTGATCTTTTACAACCCTTGGAAGAACCAAATAAAAGAAGTGGATATATGCCATTGTTGGGGTAGCGATCCACAGATGATCTATTTCGTGCGAGAAGCAAAGAGGAACAAAGTTCCTGTGGTTATCTCTCCGGTATTTATGCGGTTCTCAGAACGCCTGTGGCTTGTTAAGATTGAATACTGGGCCGGTGTATTCATTAGAGGTCTTTTTACCCCGCAAGGATTGATATATAAGATGTTCAGAGCATGTGACAAAATAATTGCTCTCAATAAAGAAGAAGAAGATATTTTGAAACATGTTTTTCGTTTACACCCGGAGACCACCTCTGTAATTCCTAATGGTATCGAAAAAAAGTTTGCTGATGGAGATCCAGAGCTTTTTATAAAAAAATATGGAGTTTCTGATTTTGTTTTACAAGTTGGCTATATTGAAGAAAGGAAGAATCTGCTAACTACGATAAAAGCGATGAAAGGGTTGCCTTATAAACTCGTTGTTGTGGGTGGATGGGAAATGAGAAATGAAAAATATGTTAAAAGGTGTAAGGCAGAGGGTGGTGATAATGTGTTATTTACTGGGTACATCGATCATGATGACCCTTTGTTAGCAGCAGCCTATGCCGCGGCAAAAGTATTTGTGCTCCCAAGTTTTAACGAGGTAATGCCTTTGGTGGTATATGAGGCTGCTCAGGCTGGTTGTAATCTGGTTTTGTCTAATACATTCCCTTGTGAAAAATTACTACGTGACAAGGTATTTTTTGCAAATCCTAGAAAGCCTCACGAGTTAAGGAAACAGATAAAAAGAGCGATGTCAACCCCTCTGAACCTTGAGTTGCGTAAAGTAGCGATGTCCATGCCGACTTGGCAAGATGTTGCCAATTCTATAGCAGAAGTATACAAGGAACTCCTTGAGTCTGCTTAGGATCGGCACTCAAAGGCGTCGTTAGGCCTAATCTCATACAGATGCTTCTACTTTTTCAACCCAATCCGGAGAAAATGAAACTTTTTCTGTGCCTATTGATTTCCCTTTCAAACTTCACTGGAATCACTTGGCGAGGTTATATTATGGAACCTTAAACAATCTAGAGAATGTACTCTGTTTAGAACGGTCCTAATTCCCTACTTTTTTGATTCTGGAGATTTGTATGGTATTGTTTGGGTTTGAGCCTAGTATATCGTTCCTAAAATAATATTGCAATATGTTGCCACTCATAGTATAATTGGCAAAAACGAAAGGAGCCAATTATGCCATTTGAAAGAAAGCGTCCTTTGTTGGTGCTGCAAAAAAGAGAGGTTGATTTCTTGGAGAAGATCGCTAAC
>JALXAE010000130.1 GCA_026992355.1 Syntrophobacterales bacterium
GTATTCATCTATCTAATTGTTTCTTAAGCGTTTTTGCTATATCCTCTTAAAATTGGGGTGCAAAGATAGAAACCTTTTTCTTATCTACAAAAAAATCAACATTATTTTGTTGAAAAAATACTTGTAGGGGGCTAATTCCTATTTTGATGCGCTAAGCAAAATGGATCTTGACTCTGTATAGGAAGAAATCAGAGTTTCTTGCACCATAATTTACATTTATAAAACGTTGGAGATTTTGGTTAAGGGCTTCAGCTTTTGCGTTAGTTTCTTTAGCGATGAAGTAGTTGATTATTTGTCCGATATTCTTTTTTATTAGAAAGGCTATATTTTTCATTTCGTCAATGCCGGATTTGATAAACTCATGCATTAATGTAATGAGTTGTTTTTTTTTCTTGTCTCTGGTTACCTGGTAAGTTGATTTGCCCTTGGGAGGCTTGAGCCATTGTCTGATGCGAAGTACTAAAAGATATGCTGTTTTAATCTCCGGATAATGTTCAAAGAGAATTTGTGCCCTTTGATTCTGCTGTTCACTCCATTGACTGGGTAGTAAAAACAGTAATCCCCTGCTTCGGGCCAATAGTTGTAAAACTGTGTCTCCGTTTGGTAAATTTGTTTCGGTGTATTTTTTTCTGTTCTGATTGGCTTCTCTGCGTTTAGCAAGTTCCATCTGACGATACCGGATGCGTATTGATTGTAGTTGCTCAATAATGTTTTTCACCACATGGAATTTGTCTATCACATGGTAGGCATTCATAAAAGCTTGCCTACCAAGCCAGTCGTAATTGGGAGCCATATCCCGGCTTAAGCTTTTTACCTGCATCCGTTTTTCTATATCAAACTGTTTGATAAGTTGCATCAATTCACTGGTCTTAAGGGTTGCTGCCATCAGGGCTATCTTATTTGTTTTTCTGTTGCTCAAAATGGTATAGCATGTACCATTGATAGTTTTTTCATCCACAGCCATTTGATTGCCTAAATTCTTTTCTTCCAGGATTGGAACAGCTATTTCTTTAACTTTTCCCTGTTGCTTTACCCGGAGATTGTGAAGGCCTATCTTTCCGCTCTCTACAGCTTGTGCAAAACCACTTAAAACCTGTTGATACCATCGCTGTAATTTCTTAGAACTCATCCCCAACACATAAGCCACATTGCCTATACTGATAGGCTTACCCTCTACCAATTTCTTTTAAAAAAACACCAAATTCTTTGGTGGCTTTCATCCCTTCCTCGGTAAAACTATAGTTGTTGTAATAGCTCTTGTTGCTCCCTTTTAATTTCCACCTTCGACGTTTTAACATCAGAAATACTTCTTTGCCACGGGTTGGAAATGTCTGAAGTTCCAAAGGGTTCATATAACCATCCAACGACCGCTCACCTTTTCCTATAAGCTCTTTTGGATAATGGTTGGGATCTTTTTTCTCTATTAAATGAATACGGATGACTCCGCTGATTTCTTCCCAGAATTCATACTCAAAATGTGATAATATGTAATCCGGTACTAATAGCTTTATTAATGAATTTTCCATCTGGCAAAGATAACCAGCGCATCAAAATAGGAATTAGCCCCTAAAAACGAGGCAGGAAACAATTTGTATTGCTTTTCTATTTTACCATCGCTATATATTCACTACCTTCGCAACTTAAAACTTTAATGCATTGATTAAACCCGAAACCATACAAAAAATATTGGAAATAGCTCATGTTG
>JALXAE010000131.1 GCA_026992355.1 Syntrophobacterales bacterium
GTGAGTTTTTCACCTCTCCTTTCCACCTTCGTCAGCTCAACATTCTTTATTAAAGAGGTAACAAAACTTGAGACTCTTACAATGAAGCTTCCATAATAGGGCATAATCTTGATCCAGAATGACAAGGAAATGGTATACGAAAGGAAGAAAATCAGTATTGAGATGATCCAGATTCTAAGTTTTTTAGCCTTTACCAGCATAGGAAATATAACCCAAGAAAAGAATCAATGACACAGCTATCATAATTCCTTGGGCAATATAAATATGAAAATAATAAAAATACTGATGAAAATATACACCAACAACGCCCAGTGCAACTATCCGAATCACATTAAGCAATTGGAGAACAAAAAAACCAGTAGATATCCCAATAATTTTTTTCTTGAAACTTCCTCTAAAAGCCAAAACTGCAGCCGCATAGATCAAAAAGGCTTCTAATCCGTTACATCCAAAGAGTATGTTCAAAGAGATGCCCCTTAGATGAATAATAGACCCTTCAACACCTTTTACAATCCCAAAAGGTTGTAAAACAAAAGCTGTCACTAACACCACGAATTTTGTGTAGATACCATTGAAATCCACAATTCTTTGTAAGGGTTTAAACCCAATTATAACCAAGGCAATGGCCATATAAAAAACATATACCATCAAAAATCTTAATGTCTCATTTCTTATGAATTTCATAACTGATTCTTGCTTTTACCTCGGGTAAGACAGTCACTCTAAACTAACCTGCTGTACTGAGACAAACAAAACTATAATTGAATATCCTAGCATATGTGTCCCTAATATGGACCATAATCTTTTTAGCGTCTACCATAAAAAATCACGCCAAACAAGCGGCAAGGACGACTTTACGGATTCAGGTTCCAAAATAAAATCGCCATCGATTGTTTACTTCCCACAAAAACAATAAACAAAACCCGACAGGCAACTGTAGGCACTACAAAACCTATCATACAGGTCTTTGGAAACCTTCGACTTTAAACAATCTACATTGCGTGAATTACCACTCCATGTGCTATGCACATAAAATGTCGAATGGATGTTAGCGCCTTTGAATGGGCGGGTCTTGCAAACGCCAAAGAGATTCCTGTTAATGAGATATTTTCCCTTAAATCGGAGAAATATTGTAAACCAACATAGCATATGGAGAAATCAGATTATTCGTTAAAAACTTCCTGGAAAGAAATTGCTCAGTCCCATCTTGGTCTTAACCTCTTAAATAACACCACTTCTCTTCTCAATTTACTATTAATCCAGGAACTCTTGTTGTTATTGTTATTGCATGGATTTAGATTCTCATTTTTCTCACGGTATAACTCCTAGCAGGCAATACAATTTACCCATTTCGCCCGCTCGCTCTGTTATTCGACCCTTTTAATTTTGCCAATAATATTGCAGAATACCCATCTTGTTATTCTGACTTCGTTTTTGCGGTGTTGGTTCGTCAAACCTGCTTAAAATTTTGCTGCGTTTTTTGCGTAATTACAATAAATGCGAATTTGATGGTGAATGATCGTTTCATCCCAGTGGCAGCTGCAAATCTAAGGAATGGGAGAAAAATATGATAAACAAATTGCTTGTAGCAAACCGGGGAGAGATAGCAATACGTATAATCCGATCTGCTCAAGAACTAGGCATAAAAACTGTTGCAATATACGAGGAAACAGATCGTTTTGCTTTGCACATAATGAAGGCTGATGAAGCCGTATGCATAGGTCCAGGACCTCGCAAAGATTACCTGGATATTGATAGAATAATACACGCGGCGAAAGAAACAGGAGCTGACGCAGTCCATCCAGGATATGGTTTTCTTTCTGAAAATCCGAATTTCCCAACAAAATGTCGTGAGGCAGGCCTTATTTTCGTAGGTCCTCCATCAGACATAATCTGGAACATGGGAAGTAAGGTTATAGCCAGGAAAATAATGCAAAGTGTGGGTGTTCCTCTTATCCCAGGTACAGAAAACCTTCCTCCTGGCAATGATGGTGAGCAAAAGGCGGTAGAGTTTGCAGAACAACATGGGTTTCCTATCATGATTAAAGCGGTATCTGGGGGCGGGGGCCGAGGAATACGCGTGGTAAATTCAATGGAAGAGCTTTTAAAAGGCCTTAAATTGGCGAGATCTGAAGCGCGAATATCCTTTGGAAACGAGGATATTTACCTTGAAAAAGGAATAAATAGGCCAAGACATGTAGAGGTTCAAATACTTGCCGATAATTCTGGCAATGTGATTCATATGGGTACTCGAGACTGCTCCATACAACGCCGCCATCAAAAACTAATAGAAATAGCACCGTCAGCACTACCACCATTGGTTGAGGAAAATATCTGTGAAGCCGCGGTTCGAGCAGCGAAAGCGGCCGGATACGTAAATGCCGGCACAGTAGAATTTTTGGTAGACGAAGAAAACAACTTTTACTTTCTCGAAGTAAACACAAGGATTCAGGTGGAACATACCGTTACAGAAATGGTAACTGGTATTGATATTGTTCGAGAACAACTCCTAATAGCAGCTGGAGAAACCCTATCTTTCAAACAGGAAGACATTTCAATTCGAGGCTGTGCCATAGAACTCAGGATTAACGCCGAAGACCCCAAGCAGGGTTTTATCCCCTGCCCAGGACTTATAGAAGTTTATCAATCACCGGGTGGTCATGGTATAAGGCTAGATGGTGCTGTCTACCAGGGCTACGAAATCCCCAGGTTTTATGATTCTCTCATTGTCAAGCTAACAGTGTATGGATTTAACTGGCAGGAAGCTGTGGATAGACTTCGAAGAGCCCTTGATGGATTTAATATTGTGGGTGTAAAAACCACCATCCCATTTTATAAGGCCATTGTTGAAGAAGAAGACTTTAAAAAACGAAGATTTGACACATCCTACATCGATTCTCACCCAGAACTTCTCAGTTACAAGGAAAAGGAAGAAGAAATAGATAAACTGGCCAAATTAATAGCCGAAATAAACGCTCACGGTTATAATCCCCACACCTTATGATCAAAACTATGGAGGACAAAGTGCTTCGAGGCAAAACCGCAAAAGAGGTCTTAGATTTTGTCAGAGATTACAAGGGATACTTGCTGACAAATAACGAAAGAGATGTATCCCAGTCTGACTTCAAAGGAAGAATAATGCCCTGGACGACACTCCGAGCGGCTGCTCACAGAGATAGTGCTGGATACTTCGCCTTTGAAATATCCGGCGGAGCATCCGTTCATGTAGACCTCATGAAGAAGCAAGTAAATCCTTTCGAAAAGCTACGCCTGGTACGAAAGGCCATGCCCAATACTCTCATCCAGGCAGGATGCAGAAGTCACAATCTTTTTGGTTACCGTCCCTACCCTGAAGATGTTATCAGGAAGGTAATAGCCAGTTTTTCCGAATATGTTGATGTATGGAGGGTGTATGACTTTCTTAATCACATTCCGAATATGAAAACAGTAGGAGAAGAAGCACTTAAAGCCGGAAAGATTTTAATCCCATCCCTTTGTTTTGGCACCGGTCCTGAACACTCAAACGAATTTTATCTGGAAAAAGCCAATGAAATTGTCGATACCTTTGGGAAAGACATAATCATCGGGATAAAAAACCATTCAGCTTTAGGCTCACCAGAAAAGATCGCAAGTTTAGTTGAGGCTATTAAAACAGATTTCCCGGATATTCCAATAGCATATCACGGGCACAACACGGACGGGAATGATTTAGCTCGTATGGTAGCAGCAATAAGAGCGGGGGCAAAAATCGTCGAAGTTTCAGATCATGGCTTTGGGGCATGGTACAGCCAGGCACCTGCTTTGTCACTAATCCAGGTTTTAGAGGACTACGGTTACGAACCGCTCGGACTTAACGTAAAAGAAATTATTAAAACATCTGAAATTATCCGTCAGGAACGAAGGTATTATGCAAAATTTGAAAGCCCCTTTAGAGGTGTGGATCCCTTGGTCAGGGCTCACCGCTTAACTGGCGGTGCCGTTAGCATGGCCTATGAACAGGCAGAAAAACTTGGGTTACTCCCGAGAATAAACGAGATATTCGAAGAACTTGCAATGGTAATAAAAGAGCTTGGAAATATATGGCCTGTTACACCTGGGAGCCAAATCCTGTGGTCAACAGCGGTAAGTAACATACTTTATGGTCGCTATGAACAACCATCTGACGATCTTAAAAGACTTTTGTTGGGTAAATACGGTCCCTTCCCTTTTTACGACCCTCCGGAATGGATTTACCAGAAAGTTCTGGAACACAAGAGAACGGATGGAAAAAAATGGTACGACATTATCCGCACTGAGGGCGGCCTTCGTAGCACCAGCAGTGAAAAAATGAGCGATAAGAAAAGGGAATTTGAAACTGAATTAGGAAGAGAAGCATCTGATGAAGAGTTTGTTCTGTTTTTACTATTTCCTCGAGATACCGTAAACTTCATCAAATTCGTTGATAGATATGGCAAAACATGGCACTTGCCACCTAGTGTTTGGTTTCACGAAGGACGCTTTGAGGATGGAACCAGAATTACCTTTTCCGATGATAAGGGAAAGCTTCATTGCATCGATATTGTCTCAACTCAGATTGCTGAAAACTCAGTAAAAACATCTTGTTTAGTCGACTATCACTTTAAAACTTACACTGTTCCAGTGGACACAAAAGTAAGGACGCTAAGAAATGGGTAATGTGGATGAGTTGACTTTTTGGATTGATAGCTACTTAAATCATCTCCTGGTGGAACGCGGCTACAGTATGAATACTATAAATTCATACAGCAAAGACCTTTTGGAATTCCTGGACTTTGCTGTCCGAAATAATTGCAGAACCTGGAGTGAAGTAAATTCCAATATGTTAAAGGAGTATATTCAGAACCTGGCATATAAATACACGCCAGGAACTCAAGCAAGAAGGCTATCTGCTCTGAGAAGCTTCTTTAAGTTTCTGCTTCGAGAAAGGGTAACTCAAACCAATCCGGCAAATTCAGTCAAATTCCCCAAAGGACAAAAGTCTCTTCCGAAATTTTTGTCTTTAGAACAAGTTACCAGACTGCTTGATGCTCCAGACACCTCAACCCCTATAGGTTTGAGGGATAAAGCAATTCTGGAACTCTTATATGGAACAGGTATACGAGTAAGCGAACTAGTGGACCTTAAAATGGAGCAAGTGAGGCTAACAGCCGGTTTTATTTCTGTGCGAGGTAAAGGCTCAAAAGAACGAATTGTTCCCATAGGAGAGTATGCATCTGAGGCCCTAGAAAATTATTTAAACCACGGACGTACAAAGCTTATAAAGAATAAAAGTTCAAAAGATTTTGTTTTTATCAACAAAAAGGGTAATCCCCTGACCAGACTGGGTGTATGGAAACTAATAAAAAAATACGCTCTTCTTTCCGGCATTGAGACATCTGTTACCCCTCACCTTTTGCGACATACCTTCGCGACTCACCTTTTGAAAGGTGGCGCTGATCTTCGGGTAGTACAAGAATTCCTGGGTCATGCAAGCATTTCGTCCACACAGGTTTATACTCACGTCGCTTTAGAACACCTCAAAGAAGTCCACCGAAAATTTCATCCCCGGGCACAGGACTAATATGGATGTCATAACAACTCACGTTAATGCAGACTTTGATGCCATGGCCTCCATGATTGCCGCAGAGAAATTACATCCTGGGGCCGTTCTAGTTTTTCCAGGATCCCAAGAAAAACTCGTGAGGGACTTTCTTGAAAAACGCGCATCTACCCTTAGAGAATTTAAAAAGTTAAGAGATATAGATCTTTCCCGGATCAGACGTTTAATCCTTGTGGACACTCGCCAGAAATCTCGAATCGGACGATTTGAAGAGATAGTTGACATGGAGAATCTGGAAATATTGGTCTATGATCATCACCCTGATGCAGAAGATGATGTAAAGGCAGATAAATCCGTAGTCAAACAAGTTGGAGCAACTGTGACTATACTTACCAATTTAATAAAAGAAAAAAACATTGAGATTACCCCTGAAGAAGCCACCATACTTCTTTTGGGAATCTTTGAAGACACTGGTTCTTTCACATTCACATCGACAACTCCTGCAGATTTTGAAGCTGCATCTTTTTTACTTCAGCAAGGAGCTGATTTAAACACTATATCTGATGTAGTCACGAAAGATTTAACGAGGGATCAGGTAAGACTTTTGAACGAATTAATAAATTCTGCCCGTGTTTATAATATCCACGGCGTGGATGTATGTATCTCTTCCGTATCAATCGATAAGTATGTTGGAGACTTCGCTTTAATTGTCCATAAATTTCGGGATATGGAAAACTTGAATGTGGTCTTCGCCCTGGCCAGAATGGAAGATAGGGTGTACATGGTAGCAAGAAGCCGAAGCCCCGAAGTAAATGTCGGTGAAATCACGGCTTACTTCGGCGGAGGAGGTCACGCAACAGCAGCATCGGCAACTATAAGAGACAAAACGCTCATAGAAGTAGAAAACAAGCTATGGGAGTTACTTCACAGCAAAATCCGTCCGACGCCTACGGCAAGAGATCTCATGAGCCAGCCGCCTATTTGTATTGATGAAAGCAGACCAATCAGTGAAGCCGAAGACATAATGATACGTTACAACATCAATGCCATGCCGGTTACCAATCTTTCAGGAGAACCTGTAGGTATAATATCCAGACAAACCGTGGAAAAAGCTATATATCATGGTTTCAGAGATTCTCCTGTTCAGTTTTACATGAACAGAGATTTTAAAACAGTGTCTCCTGGAGCCACCATTATAGATATTCAGGAGCCTCTAGTTGAACACCAACAGAGAATACTCCCGGTGGTTAAGGAAAACAGGGTAATTGGAGTTATAACCCGGCGGGATCTCTTGAAGTATCTGGTAGAAGAAAGGTCAACTGACCCAAGTTCCCTAAACGGAACCCTGTTTTCCCTTAAACATAGACGCAAAAACATTTCAAGTTTGTTAAGAGAGCAGCTTCCTGCCTACATCATTGACCTGCTCAAAGAATTTGGCGAACTGGGAGAAAGGTTGGGTTATGGAGTATATACCGTGGGAGGATTTGTAAGAGATATATTGTTGAGAAGACCCAATCTTGACATTGACATAGTGATAGAAGGAGATGGAATCAGATTTGCTCAGATATTTGCAAGAGAACACGGAATTCGCTTGCGAGCTCACAAAAAATTTAACACTGCAGTTCTCATATTTCCCGATGGCATGAAAATCGATGTAGCCACAGCTAGGATGGAGTACTATCAGTACCCGGCCGCTCTTCCAGTGGTGGAATTTGGTTCTTTGAAGATGGATCTTTACAGGCGAGACTTTACCATCAACACCCTGGCAGTTGACCTGCATCCTGACAGATTTGGCCAATTAATCGATTTTTTCGGCGGTCAAAGGGATTTAAAAGAAAAAGTAATAAGAGTTTTGCACAGTCTAAGCTTTGTAGAGGATCCAACCCGAATTTTGAGGGCTATTCGTTTTGAGCAGAGATTCGGTTTTCAGATCGGGAAGCAAACGGAAAAACTGATGCAAAATGCCGTTAAAATTGGTCTTGTAGAACGTCTTGGAGGGCACAGATTATTTCACGAAATCCAACATATATTAATGGAACCAGACCCCGTGCCTGCTCTTCGACGAGTAAATGAGTTCAAGATTTTTAAAATACTGTCACCTAATCTTAAATGGAACTCAAGGCACGAAAAGCTATTTCAAAACCTAAAAGAAGTTCTTTCGTGGTACGAACTGAGTTTTCTGGACGAACCTGTTCAAAAATGGTGGATATACTTTCTCGGATTGTTCTTCGACCTATCATTTAAAGATCTTCAGAAAGTAGCCGAGAGATTAGATCTTCCGGAAGGACATAAAAGAAGGTTTTTTGCAGCGTACCGTAAGATTAAACAAACCCTTGAAGCTTTGGAAAAGGAACCTCAGCTTCCTGCCAGTAAGGTTTATACTGTACTGAACAACTTGTCCACAGAGGAAATACTCCTTGCAATGGCGCTAACTGAGATTGTAGAAGTTCGCCGGCAGATTAGCCAGTTTCTTACCAGGTATCGCTACGAAAAAACGGAAATCAGAGGGCAGGATTTGAAGGAGGTCGGTATACCTCCAGGTCCTATTTACAGAAAAATCCTGGATGAACTGCTCTATGCCAGACTTGACAAAGTGGTAAAAACCAAACGGGACGAATGGGATTATCTTATGAGACATTATCCAGATCTTTTTAAAGGACAGACTAATGATGTTAGGACTGCATAAAATAGTGCAAATTGGGATATATTTTCTACCACTACTTGTCGGGGTTATTCTCCATGAAGTGGCTCACGGGTGGGCGGCTGAAAGGCTTGGTGATCCAACAGCAAGACTTGCTGGCCGAATTAGTCTGAATCCCCTTGTGCACATAGATCCCTTTGGAACAATCATTTTGCCCCTTGTTCTCTTTATGTTCAATTCCCCCTTTCTTTTCGGATGGGCAAAGCCAGTTCCGGTGCGACAAGAGCTTCTGTGCGGTGGCAGAAAAGGAATGGCTAAGGTAGCTTTAACAGGCCCACTTACTAATCTTGCCCTTGCGGCCGCAAGTAGCCTGATATACCATTTTTTAATTTGGAGCCTGAAAAATGGATATATTGGTCACGGTTCAATGTGGTGGTTTGAACCTGTGGTCGCCATGGCAGGCACATCGGTTGCAATCAATCTGGTTCTAATGATCGTGAACCTAGTTCCAGTACCTCCTTTAGATGGAGGAAGGATACTAGTCGGAATACTTCCTGAGCCGATGGCTCTCGCTGTGGCAAGACTTGAAAGGTTTGGTATGTTAATCATTGTACTTTTAATTGTGACAAATGCGTGGTCTCTTGTCTTAACACCGATTTTGAACATACTGATGGGTTTTTTCTTAGGATAAGAATCTTTTGAGGAGGAAAAAAGGAAATGAACACAAAGCGGATGAGAGTGCTCAGCGGTATGCGTCCTACTGGAAAATTGCATCTTGGAAACCTACATGGAGCCCTAGACAACTGGCTAAAACTTCAGGAAGAATGCGAATGTTTTTTCTTTATAGCCGACTGGCATGCTCTTACAACCGACTACGCCACACCAGAAAAAATTAGAGAAAACACATGGGACATAATCCTGGATTGGCTAAGTGTGGGCTTGGATCCGGAAAAGAGTACCCTTTTTATCCAGTCAGAAATTCAGGAACATGCAGAACTATACCTGCTACTTGGCATGATAACCCCTGTTCCATGGCTGGAAAGAAATCCTACATACAAGGAACAACAACAGCAACTCTCCAATAAGGATCTCTCCACCTATGGTTTTTTAGGATATCCCGTGCTTCAGGCGGCCGACATTATAATTTACAGGGCAAATGGTGTGCCTGTCGGAAAAGATCAGCTACCTCATATTGAATTAACAAGAGAAATAGTTAGAAGATTTAATCATTTATACCGAAGTGACATTTTCCCGGAACCGCAGGCTTTACTTACAGAGTTTCCCATTCTTCCCGGAATAGATGGCAAAAAAATGAGTAAAAGCTATAATAACTGTATCTATATCACCGAACCCGGTGATTCAGTCCGGAAGAAAATCATGACAATGGTCACAGATACCCAGAGAAAACGCCGCTCTGATCCCGGAAATCCTGACGTATGCCCGGTTTTTGATTTGCATAAAATTTACTCCTCCGAAGAAAATCGCGGGGAAATCACGGATGGCTGTACAACCGCCAGTATTGGCTGTGTAGATTGCAAAAAAATTCTTTTGGAAAATCTTAATAAAGTGCTTGAGCCGATACGAGAAAAAAGAAAGCTTTACGAAAAGAATATGGACAACATTAAGAGCATCATGCAAGAAGGCATAAAGCGAGCCAGAAAAGAAGCCTCCAAAACAATGGAAATGGTAAGAGAAGCAATGGGAATGGCTCCTTTCGCTGACTTGTAAAAAAGCATCGCTTGCGCTAACTAAACTTATGGAAAACCTTATGAGGTTGCAAAAGTACATTGCTTCTTGTGGATTGACATCCAGGCGTAAAGCCGAAAAATGGATAGAAGAAGGGCGAGTGCAGGTAAACGGGGTCATTGTTACCGAACTGGGCACGTGTGTAAATCCGGATGTAGATGAAATAAGGGTCGATGGAAAGATAATTAAACCCGAAACTGAATACTATTACATTGCTCTGTACAAACCGAGATTTTGCGTAACCACTCTCCGGGATCCTCAAGGAAGACCCACTGTCATGGATTATCTCAAAAACATGGACAAGAGGATCTATCCAGTAGGAAGGCTGGACTTTGATGCCGAGGGACTTCTTCTTTTCACCAATGACGGAGCCTTGGCTCACAGGCTTATCCATCCAAGTTACGGAGTAAAAAAGGAATACATCGTACTGGTTAAAGGACATCCGGGAAAATGGTTTCTTAAAAAGTGGAGAGAAGGAGTTTACCTTGAAGAGGGAAAAACAGGACCTGCTGAAGTGGAAATCCTTAAACGGGAAAGAACCAGGACATGGATTAGAGTTGTCCTCCATCAGGGATGGTATAGGCAAATAAAACGTATGGGGCAGGTAACGGGACATCCAGTTTATAGGATAAAGCGCATAAGTTACGGTCCTATAAAATTAGGTAATATGAGCCCTGGAGAATACAGGCATCTTTCAGAGGTGGAAATATCAAGCTTGTATGAAATCACCGGACTTGAAAAGAAAGACAAACGGCAAAAAACTGGATGAAAAGAAATTTCAACAGGGATTATTACGACTACATTAGAGAAAGACGGACTAAAAAACAGAGACCAGTATATAGGTTTATAAAGTCCTTAGTCCTTCTCTCCGTCGTGATTATTTGTTTCTTCTCTGGTCTGGTTTTTTTTAAGATCATCTCTGTTGATCAAATTTATAAATATGCTCCCTTTGTGCCCCACAAACTTCAATCCATCACACTGAGCGTAAATGGGAAAGCGACTATCTGTTCTATGTCAAAAATCTGTACAGTTACGCCTTCTGATAAAATTCAAATTATTTCAGTCAAGACAGACGGTCTGACAAACTTTGGGCTCGAGCTATACTCGGGTATGTTCGAAACGGAAAAACTTTTACAAAAACCCTATACCTTTTTGGATTTATGTCCCCAGCTATCTTTTGAAGAACCACAAATTGTTGAAATATCTGCCCTATGGTTTGGATGGAATCTGGGAACAATTAAGATAAAAATCAAATGGTCTGCCAGGCATTGGATAAATCAAGCAAACTCGACAAAAGATCTCAGAAAAAAAGAATACTTTCTACTTAAAGCTTTGCAAGAGGACCCCAATCATCCCATTGCCAGGCTGAAATTAGCAGAGGCCTATTTTAAGGCAGGAGACTTTAACAATGCGGCGAAGGAATACGAAAGAATCATAAAGAATGGGCCTTCAAAGCAAGTTCTGAAGAGGTTAATAGAATGTTACAAACGGCAAAATAAGCGAAAATTGGCAGTAGATACCTACCTGCGTGCCATAGAACTATTTCCAGAAAAAGATTTTGTGCAATCTTTCATATCATATCTGAAAAAGTATTTCTCTCCTCGGGATACAAAAAAGATTCTCGAAAAGAGCCTGAAAAAGATTCCCTCGGAACTTAAACCCAACTTTTGGCTATTTCTGACAGATGTGTGCACTCAGATCAAAGACTGGAAGTGTGTAACAAGATACTCCGAAAAAGCCAGCAAAGATATAGCCTTTGAGCCCGTAATCAAATATAACCTTGCAGTAGCCTATTTTCAGAACAAAAATTATACAAAAGCTCTACATTATCTATCTGCGTATCTTAAAGACAGGCCCAATGATCTTGACGCCCTCAAACTAAAGGCTGCTTGTTATGAAAAACTAAAGAAATGGAAAGAAGCCGAAAAAATCTATCACAAGCTTGTACAAAAAAATCCATCCGATGAATTAATAAGTTCATGGATAAAATCTCTTCAGGCCATGCAAGATAAAAAAGGACTTATCGATGCCTACGTCTATCTCACAGAAATAAAACCCAATGACTGGACAGTATGGTTTAATCTTGGTGTGTTGTACTTCGAAGGTGGCAACAAAGAAAAAGCTATCAACGCCCTGAACAAGGCTCTGAACATTAAGCCTTCTGACATCAGAACTCTATCATATCTTCAAAAAATTTATCACGATAATAATAACAAAAAGAAAGAGCTAGAAATTTTAGATAAATTAATAAAAGCTCAACCAGCTAACATAAAGTACTACGAATCATATTTCGATTTGACCAAATCGGATAAGCAATTGAACCGCACCGAATCGGTTATGCGTGAATGCGTAAAAAATCTTCCACAAGAGACAAAGTGCTATGACATGCTCCTTTATGTATTACTGAAACAAAAAAAGAAACGGGAGGCAACTAAGATACTGGAAAAGTTGGTCAAGCTACAACCGAGAAATTATGACCTTCTTTTTCAAATGGCGAAGCTCAATTATGATACTGGACGCCTGAGCGAAGCACTAAAAAATCTTAGAGATTACCTTAAAATGAAACCTGATGATGTAGAAGCTAAAAATCTGTACTTGCAAACCAGGCTTAGGCTATTGAAGCTGAGAAATTCAAAAACTACCAATAAACGCTAAAGATATTGAAGAACCAAAACTTGCCCGTTGTAGGCTTTTTTAAAAATCGCTTCAGAAATTTTCTTGACACTTCGACCATTTTTGGATAAGTGGATTGTGCTTTTTTGATAAGCCCGACGACTTGAAGGTCGAAGGGCGGATAGCTCAGTTGGGAGAGCATCGGCCTTACAAGCCGGGGGTCACAGGTTCGAGTCCTGTTCCGCCCACCATCTTAAAAGCGGGGTCGTAGTTAAGCCAGGTTATAACGCCGGCCTGTCACGCCGGAGGCCGCCGGTTCAAATCCGGTCGACCCCGCCATTTCGCTCCTTAATGTATCTAACCTTCACATAGAGGCCACATTTTAAGAAACGAGAGAAGGTCTCTGTTCCAAGCTAATCATTGCTTGTAAAGTTTAGCATATAGCAAGACAGCACCGCACACATACTTGGGTGGCAAGTCCTTGACAAGCACCGTAGATTAAAAAACTGGTTATATGTGTTTCTAATTTACCATGGTCGAATGTTTGGCATTCATGCTATAAACTTGTTCTTGACAGTACTTTTGTGTAAGTATAGAAAGAAGCGTTTGAATTTAGCAATCCAGAGGGAAGGAGGGTGGCAAATGGTGAGAAGTCCTTGTTTGGATTGCGAGAGGGTTAATGAAGACAAAAACAAATGTCTGGCGGACTGTGAAAAGCTGAAAGAATATCAGGAAATGATACTGAAAATGGGTATCTATGCTACCATGTAATCCTTTCTCAGCGCTTTTTCATTTAATAAACAAGCAGGAGGAATTGTAAATGTACGCCATAGTGGAAACTGGTGGTAAACAGGTGAAGGTGGAAAGCGGGAAGGTTGTGAACATTGAGAAGCTACCTGTTGACGAAGGTGGAACGGTTGTCTTTGATAAGGTGTTGCTCGTTCGAGATGAAGAAGGGATAAAGATTGGGCGTCCCTATGTCGATGGCTTTTCAGTACAAGGCGAGGTAATCCGTCATTTTAAGGGCAAAAAAGTTATAATTATGAAGCATAAAAGACGGAAAAACTACAGACGTAAAAAAGGCCATAGACAATGGCTTACATCGGTTAAGATTAATACCATAGCAAGGGTAGAAACATTGCAGGAAGATTCTGTTGATAAAGAAAATTAAGATAAAAGGGGTTTGATTATGGCTCATAAAAAAGCAGGTGGTAGTTCTCGAAATGGTCGAGACAGTATCGGAAAGCGCCGTGGAGTAAAAAGGTTTAGCGGCCAGTTTGTGAGAGCCGGGAATATACTTGTTCGGCAACTGGGTACAAAATTCCATCCTGGAAAGAATGTAGGAATGGGCAAAGATTATACTCTTTTTGCTCTGGTTGATGGAATTGTTAAGTTTGAACACATTGATAAACGACGACAGAGAATAAGTGTTTATCCCGTCTCTGTTCAGTAGTCCTAAAAAAATTTGTATTTAAGCGACCTTTGACTTTAGAACAGTCACTGGTCGCTTTTTGTATTTTTGGTTTGAAATATGAGGTTTGTTGACGAAGTAAGAGTCAGACTAAAAGCCGGAGACGGCGGTCGAGGATGTGTAAGTTTCAGGCGCGAAAAATATGTCCCTCGAGGCGGTCCTGATGGGGGAGACGGTGGAAGAGGCGGACATATTTTTTTGGAAGCAACGGGTCGGAAACAAACGCTTTTAGATTTCCATTACCGACACTTTTTCAAGGCCAGGTCTGGTCAACACGGTAGAGGTAAAGATCAACACGGAAGAAGCGGTGATGATTTAGTGCTTTATGTCCCTATAGGTACAGTCGTAAAGGATGCAGAATCTGGTGAAGTTCTTGCGGATTTGAGTTCCGAAGGTGCAAAATGGCTGGCTGCACGTGGAGGACGTGGTGGTCGGGGAAATGCTAGATTTGTATCACCTACTAATCAGGTTCCAAAATTCGCAGAAGATGGTAAACCTGGTGAAGAAAGGGAAGTTATCCTGGAACTTAAACTCCTGGCCGATGTAGGGCTTGTAGGCTTCCCAAACGCAGGCAAATCGACTCTCATAAGAGCAATATCATCTGCTCGCCCGAAAGTTGCCGACTATCCCTTTACAACCCTTACCCCACAGCTTGGGGTTGTCAAGTATGGTGATGCTGAACCTTTTGTTGTAGCAGACATCCCGGGCTTGATAGAAGGTGCTCACAAAGGAGCAGGTTTGGGTATAAGATTCCTGAAGCACATAGAAAGAACACGCATTCTTCTTCACCTCATTGATATGTCCTCCCTTGATATGGATGACCCTATAAAGCCCTATCGAGAAATAAAAGGTGAACTGGACCAATTCAGTGATATTTTTAAAGAAAAACAGGAGATTATCGCCCTTAACAAAATAGATTTGATTGAAGACGACGAAATTGTTGACTTTTTCGTATCAGAATACTTATCAGCTCTCAATCTTCCAGTAATTCCCATATCTGCTTTAAAGATGAAAAATATCGACTCCCTGCTGCAAAGGCTGGTTTCTATCCTTTATGGTAAAACAACGGAAACAGGATATCATGACGGGTATGAACAGAAAAAACATACTGGACAAATGTAAAAGGGTAGTAATCAAGATAGGAAGCGCTGTTTTGACTTCTTCTCGGGGTCTTGACAGAGTGGTAATACATAGAATTAGCGATCAAATCGCCGAGCTTATAAGCAGCGGAAGAGAGGTAGTTATTGTATCCTCGGGGGCTATCTCATCAGGCATGAAAAAGCTGGGAATGAATGAGCGCCCAAAAGATATGCCTGCAAAACAGGCGACAGCTGCGTTAGGGCAGAGCTTTCTCATGCAGGCATGGGAGGAAGCTTTCGACAAATATGAAATTCTGGTGGCCCAGATTTTACTCACAGGTGAAGATCTCGCAGATAGAAAGCGGTATTTAAACGCGAGAAACACTCTGGAGACGTTGATTGAGTGGAAAGTGGTGCCTGTAGTTAACGAAAACGACACAGTTATAACCAATGAGATAAAATTCGGCGATAACGATCAACTTTCCGTTTTGATTGCCGGTTTAATAGGAGCAGAGTTAATCATAAATCTTACGGACATAGAGGGTCTCTTTGACAGTGACCCCAGACAAAATCCTGAAGCCAAGCTTATACCAGTGGTTCATCAAGTAGATGAAAATCTCCTTGCCTGCGCCTCCAACCAGTGTACTGCTTTTGGTACCGGCGGAATGATGAGCAAGCTTCTGGCAGCCAGAAAGGCTTTATCCATAGGTATTCCAATGATAATAGCTCCCGGCAAAAAAAGAGACGTAATTCTTGACATATTTTCCGGCATGGATATTGGAACTCTGTTTGTTCCTCACGGTCGTATATATTACGGTAAAAAGGTTTGGCTTGCCCACCTACCCTACCCTTCAGGAGACCTTGTGATTGATTCCGGTGCTGTAAAGGCTCTCACGGAACAGGGAAAATCACTTCTCCCGGTGGGAGTAAAAGAAGTCCGGGGGACTTTTGATGAAGGAGCACCGGTAAGATGTGTTGACGAAAAAACCGGGAATGTGGTTGCCATCGGCCTCACCAATTACAAATCAACCGAAATCGAAAAAATCAAAGGACGCCATACGCGTGATATAGAAAAGATACTCGGCCATAAACATTATGATGAAATCATACACAGGAACAATCTGGCCTTACTTGTAAATGGTGAAACAAGCACATTGGAAACCGTTGGGGGAAAGGGGATTAAAAAATGAACATTCAGGAAGAAATACTCGAAATAGGGAAAAAAGCAAGAAAAGCAGCTTACCTTATGGCTAAAGCTTCATCTTCACAAAAAGACACGGCTTTGCACCAAATTGCCGAAGCTCTGGCCACCGAGAAAACGAGAATAATGGAAGCCAACAAAAAAGATCTTGAAAATGCAAGTACTCAGGGAATATCAGGAGCAAAATATGACCGCCTAAAAATTACTGAAAAGATATTGAATGAAATGATAGCGGGAATTCGCGAAGTTATTGCATGGCCGGATCCTGTTGGCAAAATAGTTTCCATGTGGACAAGACCTAACGGGCTGAGAGTAGGTCGTATGAGGATTCCTCTAGGAGTTATAGGAATAATTTATGAATCTCGACCAAATGTAACCGTTGATGCTACCATTCTCTGCGTTAAGGCAGGAAACAGTGTAATTCTTAGAGGTGGTTCAGAAGCTTTTAATTCAAACCAATGTTTGGTTTCCATAATCAGAGAAAGTCTTCAGAGGGCAAACCTTCCCGAGGATGCTGTTCAGTTTATACCCACAACTGATAGAACGGCGGTAACGGAAATGTTGAAAATGGAAGAATACATTGACGTCATGATACCCAGGGGAGGAGAGGAGCTAATCAGGTTTGTAAACGACAACGCCAGGATGCCAGTTCTCAAGCATTACAAAGGCGTATGCCATGTTTTTGTTGATAAGGGGGCCGATCTGAAAATGGCCATTGAAGTATGCGAAAACGCAAAGGTACAGCGTCCGGGTGTTTGCAATGCAATGGAAACGCTTCTCGTTCATAAAGACATAGCAGAAAACTTTCTTCCCAAGATGCAGGAAGTATTTGAGAAACATGGCGTCGAACTAAGAGGTTGCAGAAAAACAAGAGAAATTATCCAATGCAAAGAAGCCACCGAAGAGGATTGGTATGAAGAATATCTGGATCTTATACTTGCCATAAAAGTTGTGGACGACATGAATTCTGCAATAGAACATATTCATAAATACGGTTCATCCCATACGGAAGCGATTGTAACTGAGGATTATGAAAGAGCGTGGAAGTTTATTGAAGCAGTTCAATCATCACTGGTTCTGGTCAATGCTTCTACTCGTTTTAATGATGGCTACCAACTGGGATTGGGAGCGGAAATTGGGATCTCCACGTCGAGGCTTCATGCCTTCGGTCCGATGGGGGTCGATGAGCTTACCACAACTAAATTTATTGCCTTTGGAAACGGTCAGTTAAGGTCGTAGGCAATATGGACAGGCCCCAAAAGCTTGGAATAATGGGAGGTACTTTCAACCCAATTCATTTGGCTCATCTTAGAGTAGCAGAGGAAGCCAGGGATGCTTTGCAACTGGATGAGGTTGTCTTCATACCAGCATACAAGCCCCCTCACAAAATGTCGACGGATCTGGCACCCTTTGTTCACAGGCTAAACATGGTGGCTCTTGCCGTAACTGACAATCCTCACTTTGGAGTCTCAGATATCGAAGGTAGGCTCGGAGGAATCTCCTACACGGTAAGGACAATCAAAAAATTGAAAGAAAAATTTTATTATTCCACAATAGAGATTCATTACTTTATTGGAGCAGATGCCTTTGTCGAAATAGAGACTTGGTGGAAGTACATGGAGCTTTTTGAGCTGGCAAATATGGTTGTCCTCACAAGACCTGGCCATTCCATCTACGAGATTAGAACATTCCTATTGGACAAAATAAGCAATGCCTATGAGTGGTGTGAAAAAACATCGTCCTTCAGCCACAGCAAATTAAAAAAAGTTTTCATAATTCCAGTTACCAACCTTGATATTTCTGCTTCAAAGATTAGAACTTTATTACAAGAACAAAAATCAGCCCGTTATTTATTACCGGACAAGGTGAGAGATTATATTGAGCGATATAAACTTTATCATTAAAGGAAACTCAGACTCGACCATGGTAGGTGCATTACATAAAAACAAAATGTCTTCCGGCAATAAAGCTTTTTTGTGTGCAAAACTTGCAGATGACTCCAAAGCAGAAAACATTGTGATACTAGATGTAGAGCAGATATGCAGTTATGCTGATTATTTTGTTATCTGCAGCGGAAGATCATCCCGCCAGGTACAAGGAATCGCAGATAACATTGAAGAAGAACTGCGAAAACAGGGGATAAAACCTCTGGGCATAGAAGGATGGCGTGAAGGTTTGTGGGTTTTAATGGATTATGGGGATGTGATTGTTCACATTTTCTATGATCCTGTTCGAGAAATGTATGATCTGGAAAGCCTTTGGGCAGAAGCCAAAACTATTTCTATATCGGAAATTACCACCGTTTCCGACTAATTTAATTTTCAAAGAAAGAGCTAACATTAACAATGAAGATTTTTAATAAGCCACAATTTCTTACATCTACTCTCGTCGTATTTTTAATAATTTTTGTTCTTTCTGCACGCCCAACCTATTCTTTAGATCCTCACGATGAGGTAAAACTTGGAAGAGAAGTTTTTAAAAAAATTGAGGAACATTTTGGTTTATTAAACATTCCAGAGGTCAGTTATTACGTAACCGCACTGGGGAATAAAATTGTTTCGGCTATTCCGGAACCTTCCTACGATTACAGGTTTTACGTACTTGATCAGGAAATCCCCAATGCCTTTACGATTCCTGGAGGATATGTCTTTATCAACTGGGGACTCTTTAATATTTTGAAAAGTGAAGGTGAGTTAGCTTCTATTCTGGCTCACGAGCTGGCCCACGCTCAAGCTCGCCATATTCACAGGCAAATAGCAACCCAGAAAGCTTTAGCAATAGCCTCCTTGGCTGCCGCCATTGCTGGAGCAATACTTGGAACAAATCCCCAAATGTCACAGGCCCTCAGTGCCGGTGCCATGGCAAGTGCTCAAACCGTTGCATTAAAATATAGCCGCGAACACGAACGGGAGGCTGATCAGATAGGGCTTCACTATCTGCAGGGAGCTGGTTACTCACCGTTCTATGCCGTATTGGCACTTAAACGCCTAGCTGAAAGAAGCTGGAATGTAAAGCCGGGGGTGTATGATTACCTTATGACGCACCCGGCCATATATGAGCGAATAGATTACATGAGCCTTATCGTTTCTTCAAAATCGGGAAAAGCGAACTCAATCCACGTCGAAAAATCCTGGTTTCCTTATGTAAAAGCTTTAGTAATTAACAGGAAGAAATCTACTCCCGGCATAAGGAATTTGTTGGCCGAGTGGAATTCATCAGCTCACATTCCTATTGCAGCGAAGGATTTTGCTCGAGGGCTTTATTACTCGGACATAGGCAACCTTAAAATGGCGGAAGATTTTCTTGCTTCATCGTGGTCCAAACACCCTGAAAACCCATTTATTGCAATCGGTCTTGCCGACCTATATTTCCAGGAAGGCAAACTAAATAAATCCATTGAAGTTTTGAAAACATCTGTCACTGAAAACAGCGACAACCCGGTTGTTCA
>JALXAE010000132.1 GCA_026992355.1 Syntrophobacterales bacterium
CAGTAGCCCAGGTTCATATAAGTGAAAACATGGACACAAACATTAAAAAAGCCATAGAGGTCGCTTACTTAGCTTCAAAATTTGAAGCAAACCTGCTAGTTTTTCCCGAAATGTTTATGTCTCTTGCAACACAGCATAATAACCCCACAAATGTTGTAAATAAAACAGGAAAGAAATTTTTAAATGAACTTATTGAAATATCAAAAAAAATTAAAATAACAATAATATCCGGCATTTGGAAAGCATCTGAAGATCCTTCAAGGGTTTACAACACGGCAGTTGTTGTTAGTCCCAAGGGAAAAATCCTTTTAGAGTATGAAAAACTCCACTTATTTGACGCCCTGAATGTTAAAGAATCTAATTTTACTCGTCCGGGTAAGGACATCCCAAAGACATTTGAGCTTTGTGGATTCAGATTAGGCATAATTATTTGTTATGACTTGAGGTTTCCAGAACTGGTAAGATCTCTTGCCTTGTCAGGATGTGAGGTTCTAATTGTGCCTGCTGCCTGGTATGGCGGAACCATGAAGGAAGAACATTGGGAAACACTTCTGAAGGCTCGAGCTATTGAAAATACTATGTTTGTTATAGGATGCAATACTTGCGGTAAATTCTTTTGTGGAAGAAGCGCTGTGTTTGATCCTTTTGGCGTATGTATGTGCAATGCTGGAGAAGAAGAGACTCTTATTATTGTCCAACTACACAAAAACAGACTCGAGACGGTCAGAAAAAAATTGCCATCCCTTCAGCACATTAGAAGCGATATTTTTTACTTAAAATAATGCAATTCCTTGAATTAAGCTCAATCTCTCTTCCACCTTAATTGCAGTTCCTTTCTCCAACAATACAGCACCGGCACCAAAAAGACACTAATAAGGGCCAATAACATTCCTCCAAAAGAAGGAATAGCCATTGGGACCATTATATCAGAGCCTCGTCCGGTTGATGTGAGAACGGGTATTAGCGCCAGAATGGTAGTAGCAGATGTCATAAGAGCAGGTCTTACCCTTCTTACCGCCGCTTCTATGGTAGCATTTCTAATGCCTTCAATTGAAGTTATATCCCTTCCTTGAAACCTTTCATCCAGGTATGTTGCAACTATTACACCGTTATCGGATGCTATCCCAAACAGGGCCAAGAAGCCAACCCATATGGCAACACTCAGGTTTATTGGATGTACCGAGAACAGTTCTCTCATTGATGTACCAAAAACCGAAAAATTTAGAAACCACGGTTTTGAATAAAGCCAAAGAGTTATGAATCCTCCAGCCCAGGCCAGCAAAATCCCCGAAAAAACAAAAAAGGTGGTTATGATAGACCTAAACTGAAAATAAAGGATCATAAAGATAATAAAGAGTGCAAGAGGCAGTACAACGCTTAGTTTCTTTTGGGCTCTTACTTGGTTTTCATAACTTCCCGTAAAAACGTAGCTTACACCCGCTGGAAGGTTAAATTCCCCCGATTTTATCCTGTCTTCCAAATATTTTTTTGCCTGCTCTACAACCTCTACTTCGGCAAACCCTGGTTTCTTATCGAAAACCACATACCCCACCAGAAATGTATCTTCACTTTTGATAACCTGTGGGCCCCTTACATATCTAATTTCCGCCAGTTCTTCGAGCGGAACTTGAACACCGTTAGGAGCAGGTACGAGTACCTTTTTCAGTGCTTCAATCGTATCTCGCAGCTCTCTATAATACCGTACTCGTACAGGATACCTTTCTCTGCCTTCAATAGTCGTCGTTATTGGTTTTCCACCTATGGCAATTTCTATAACATCCTGTACCTGTCTGATGGATATGCCATAACGAGCAATGGCCTGTCGATCAATATGGATCTCCAGATAGGGTTTTCCCACAATCCTATCGGCAACAACAGTTGATGGCTCAATAGAGGGAACTTCTTTCAAAAAACGCTCTATATCCATACCAACCTTTTCAATTGTTTGGAGATCCGGGCCCTTAACCTTGACGCCCATGGGCGCTCTCATCCCTGTCTGAAGCATGACAATTCGTGTTGCAATGGGCTGGAGTTTTGGAGCTGAAGTAGCTCCAGGGATAGTTGCCGCCCTGACAATTTCCGTCCAGATGTCGTCGGGAGACTTAATGCCTTTCCAGGCTTTTCTTCCCGGGTTTAATGCAGGATCAAGAGGAGGACGCCAGAGCCGGAAAGGAATTCCATCCGGGTCTGGAATCAACCTGTTCTTCTCATCCCGCTCAAATTTCCCTCGCACCTTGTATGGTTTTCCGTCGGGAGCAGGCACAGAGTTGCCCTCTTCATCACGGTAATAATCGATTTCCTGAGGTTTAAAGCGAAACCTTAGCCGCTTTCCGCTTTTGTCAGTAAGATATTCAGGTTTGTAATTCACTATAGTCTCCACCATAGAAATCGGAGCCGGGTCTAATGGAGATTCCACTCGCCCTATTTTCCCCACCACTGTCTCTATTTCAGGAATCTGCTTAATAGCCATGTCCTGTTTTCTAACCATATCCATGGCTTCACCAATAGAGGCATGGGTCATGGTGGTTGGCATAAACAAAAAGGAACCCTCATCAAGGGGAGGCATAAATTCCTTTCCCATTCCTGGAAAAGCTGAAGAGAGGTAAAGACCAGCGGAACTTTTCAGTAATGAGGATGGTAACCAGGAAAAGACTTTGCCGAAGCCTAGCCAAACTACTGCTCCCATTAAGGTTATGATCGTGGGTATAGTTATAAAGATGAGCTTGTGCTTAAGACACCACCTGAGTAAAAGCGGGTAAATTAACCGAAAAAGATAAAATAGTAGTAGCAGGCCGCCTACTAAAATACTTACGAAGAGAAAGTTTTTAATACTCCCCCGTTCGGGTCCCAGGGGAACCCAGTCTGATGAAAGAAGCATCGTAACTAATATTACGATGATTACATTTATAACCCTTGAAAACCATTTAGAATAAACCGGCGGCAACAGGGCTTCAACAAATAGGTATGCTCCCGCAACAATTAAGGCTAACCCAATCCACCATGGCAAGAAAAACTCAGACACTAGACCTATCAATATAATCAATCCATAAAGAACAACTCGACTTATTTTTATTTTAGAAGCGGTTTCATCCTTTCTTCTGAACAGAATGTGAGCCAAAGGAGGAATTATTGTAAGGGCTATTATAATGGAAGCAATAAGTGCAAAGGTTTTGGTAAAAGCCAGTGGCTTAAAGAGCTTTCCCTCGGCACCTTCCATTGTAAAAACAGGAAGGAAGCTTATAACGGTTGTAAGAACGGCGGTAATTACTGCACTGCCAACCTCTACAGTGGCATCATAGACAATTTTTAATCTAGAAACACCAGGTTCTGCTCTATCCATGTGGCGCAATATATTCTCACAAATCACTATTCCCATATCCACCATGGTACCAATAGCAATGGCAATACCGGAAAGAGCTACTATGTTGGCATCCACATGAAATATTTTCATCGCGATGAAACACATAAGGACAGCGAGAGGAAGTAGCCCTGAGATAAGAACAGAGCTCCTAAGGTGCATTACAGTCAGAAGAATCACTATAACTGTAACCAGTATTTCCTGATAAAGTGCACGGTTCAAAGTACCCAGAGTTTCATATATCAGCTTAGTTCGGTCATAAAAGGGGACAATAGTAACCTTACTTATTGTACCGTCCGGTAAAACCTTCTGAGGAAGACCAGGTGCAATTTCGGCTATCTTTTGTTTCACATTTTTTATAACTTTCAGAGGATTCTCGCCGTACCTTACTACAACAACACCGCCTACAACTTCTGCACCCTCTTTATCCAACGCACCACGCCTTAAAGCAGGACCGTAAGTTACGTGGGCGATATCCTTTATTCTGACAGGGACATAATTTCGAACCGCCACAACAGCTTCTTCAAGGTCTTCAAGTTTTTTTATGAAGCCAAGGCCACGAATAACATATTCAACGCTATTGATTTCTATGGTGCGAGCGCCAACATCGACGTTAGAGGCTTTTACCGCCTTATAAACATCACGAATTGTGACCCCATAGTGGCGCATAGCATCGGGATCCACATCAATCTGATATTCCTTTACGTAACCACCAACGGAGGCAACCTCGCTAACGCCATCAGCAGAAAGAAGAGCAAATCTCACATACCAGTCCTGTATAGTTCTTAACTCATCTAAATCCCATCCCCCGGTTGGATTACCCTTTGGATCTCGACCTTCCAGTGTGTACCAAAACACCTGTCCAAGGGCAGTTGCATCAGGCCCCAGAGCAGGCTGAACTCCCGGTGGCAGGGTTCCTGATGGTAAACTGTTTAGTTTTTCCAGTATTCTTGACCTGGCCCAATAGAAATCAACGTTCTCCTTGAAAATCACATAAATTGATGAAAAGCCAAACATTGAAAAGCTTCTTATAGTTTTAACGCCTGGAATACCAAGCAAAGACACCGTTAAAGGATAGGTAATCTGGTCTTCAACATCTTGAGGTGATCGCCCCATCCATTCTGTAAACACTATCTGCTGATTTTCGCCGATATCAGGAATTGCATCAACAGGAACAGGTGATCTAGGAAGAATGCTAATATCCCAATCAAAAGGCGCAACCATAATGCCCCAGGCAATTACAAGAATTGCAAACATAAAAACAACTATCTTCATTTCGAGGCAGAAGCGGATCAATCTGGCTATCCAAGATTCCTTCGTTTCAGGTAGTCGAACGTCCTCGCTCATATTACTTCTCCCCGTGAGAGAGATGGCTGCTATTTTGGCTTGATGCGGGTTTAGCCGTTTTATTATCTTTCAGATTGAATTGCTTAACGAGCCTTCTTATATGGTTCTTCAAACTTTCAAAGGCATCCTGTTTTTCAAGGGTTTTTTTTGCATCCAGGGCAACGACCACATCATTTGC
Organism: Syntrophobacterales bacterium; assembly: GCA_026992355.1. Classification (GTDB taxonomy): domain Bacteria; phylum Desulfobacterota; class Syntrophobacteria; order Syntrophobacterales; family Thermodesulforhabdaceae; genus JALXAE01. The sequence goes on from JALXAE010000132.1 coordinate 4,884, forward strand.
AATCAACATGGAAAGTTCCTTCCACATCATCTTAGGATGCCCTGACAATCCTTCAGTATTCACCTGTTTCAGGAGTCTGCCAAGATGGCTGTAGGCTTTTTCAATTTCAGGCTGAGACTGCTTCTGAAATGCTTCTGATACATCCTCATAGGCCTTGAGAACCTTCAAAAGGTCCTGTTTGAAGGCTTTAGGAATTGAAGCCGGAGCAGTACTCTTCATCTTAGGGGATTTTTTGCTCATTTTCATACCACCGTGGTGTTGCATACCTCCGCCGCCACCGCCTTCCGGCGTCATCATACTTGGGCGAGCCTTGATTTGAAGAGCACTATCGATCTTGAAATTACCATTCGTTACAACTCTTTCACCCTCTCTCAGACCATAACGAACTATATAATAGTCGCCAGCTCGTGGACCTAAGACTATCTCCTTTCCTTCATACGTCCCGGGCTTACCAGGAACCTCTACATAAACTACAGCCCTTTTTCCTGTTATTAAAGGTGCCGATGCAGGAATAACAAGTGGGGGCGGAACGGTATTTATACGCGCATGTAGGGTTGCTTTTGCAAACATGCCGGGTTTTAATCTCCCGTTCTTATTTAACACATCAACCCTTACCCTAATTGTCCTGGTTTTTTTATCCACAAAGGGATCAATAAATGAAATCTTCCCGTGAAAGTTCTCCCCTGGAAAGGACTCAACCTGAAAAGTAACATCATCTCCTACCTTAACCCAGGTGAGATCCGATTCATACGCATCGAGTATCAACCACAAGGACGACAAATCGGCTATGGTATAAATGCGAGTTCCCGTTTTTACGTACATTCCTTCAAACCCATTTTTATGAACAACGGTTCCAGAAATAGGAGAATAGATCGTCATAGTATAAGAAGCCTTTCCCCTGCGAATGATCCTCTTGATCTGATCGTCAGTAAGCCCCCAAAGTTTTAGTTTCTCCCTGGCCGACTGCACAGTTTCATAGGCGGTATTTCTAAGGGTAGGTAAGGAAGACTTCTGCAAGTGCTTTAATGTTTGTATCGCGTGAAGAAGTTCAGACTGGGCTGCAAACAACTCCGGGCTATAAATTTCAACCATTGGTGCGCCACGTTTAACTTCCGTTCCGGTAAAATCCACAAACAATTTTTCTAACCTTCCAGGAATCCATGTCGTGATGAAGGCAATGTTGCGCTCATCAAAATCAATCTTTCCGGTAAGGCGAACATTGACTTTTACCGCCATTCTCCTGGCTACACTGGTCTGAACTTCCGCGAGTTTCTGTGCTGTGGGAGACAGGGTAAGTTCTCGTATAGAGGCACCATCAGAAGAGGGGCCTTTCGATGAAACAGGTATGAGTTCCATTCCACATATCGGACATTTTCCGGGATGTGGAAGCTTGATCTGAGGATGCATGGAACATGTCCACAACTGGGTTGCACTTTCTTCATTTTCATGAAAGGCACAGTAACTCTTGTTGATGCCTAACAATAGGAAGAAAGAAGCAAGCAAACCTATGAAAAACATAGCAAAGATTTTTATTCCACCAAATCGCATATTACTTCTCCCGCTTATTGTTATTCAATGTCCATTCTGTCACGATTTGTTCTCCCAAAATACGTTCGATCTCAGCAAGCCATTTTGCTCGGTTAACCTTGGCTTCCTCTAAGTTTAATTGAAATTCTAGGAGCATTCTTTCTATATCAATAACGTCTGTATACGATCCCTCTCCCGTTTCATAGTTTTTCAAACTAACCTGAAAAGCCTGATTAGCTTTGGGAATTAAACCATTCTCATAAAGATCAATCTTTCGCTCAGCATCATTCCAGTTGAATAAAGCCTTTTTTAAAGAAGCTTTTAAGGCAAGTTTTTTATTTTCGTATGCATTTTGAGTAGCCTGTAACTTCAGGTGAGCTTCATGGATAGCTGCTTCGTACTTCTTCCACCAGATGGGAACATTTACCGAAAATCCAAGTATAAAGGGATCTTTTCCACTATCTTCAACTGAAGGATTTCTCGCTTCATTTGTATCTATTGTGGTTAAAGAAACAGTAAGATCTGGGTAAAATTTCTTTTTTGAAAGCTCCAATGACTTCTTTGCCTTTTCTATTTGCGCTTCCAGTATTTTCAACTCGGGATTTTGTTTTTCAAGCTTTTTCAAGGCTTCCTTTTCAGTGAGTCGTATGGTTCCAGGCCACTGGACATTTTGTGGAACGGGCAGAGGAGCCTCTACCGCTCTATTCAAAAGAGAATTTAGCTCCGCCTTGGTTGGGCCCAAGAGATCCTTAAGGCTCTTAATCCTGTCTTCAAGTCTTCCCATTTCCGTTTGAAGCCTTAGCAAACTAGCATATGCGGCGGTTGACGATGCATACTTAGTCTGTATGGCCATTTCAAGATGTCTCAGAAATTCCAGATTACTTTGCGTTATGCCTATAGCGTTCAACAGATACACGTAGTCAAAAAAAGTCTTTTTAACTTTTGCCACAATGTCCCATTTAATCGATTCATACCGTGCTTTTTTTGCTAGAGCCTCCGCTGCTGCAACATCGCCTGCCAGCATCAATTTAGACAACCAGGGAAAAGTTTGCGATAAGGCAAACCGCTGTTCCTGAGGCCCCACCCGCGTTTCCACCTTCTTGATGTAATAAGCATAAGTAAACTTCGGGTCTGGAAGAGCTTTTACCTGTGGAATTTTCATCAAAGCCGCTTTCCATTCTTCAAATGCTGACTTCAGTTTACTGTTGTGTAAAAGAGCATATTTAACATAATCTCTAACAGTCGGATTCTGTGGTAAATAATCTTCAGACGTTGGAGTCAGAGTAGCGGAATCTGGCAAGTTTATGTTACTGCTCGTTTGAAGAATCACTGCGTCAGATGGGTTGTTATGGGCACACCCTGAGACCACTATAACCGCAACAACTGCCAGAAAAAAACAAATATGGCTCGAACGCCCCACCGTAATTACCTCCAGTCAAAAGGTTGAAGGATGATCCTCGATTCTAGGCCGGGTTAAAGCTTTGACTATACAAAAAAGATGGATGACTATTTTCGACTAAATTGCCATAAGAAGACAACCTTTTCTAAGTTTTTTACACTCTATCCTGATATAATATCGCCCAAGAATAAAACATATCCTTTTAATCTTAACTATTTTTTACAACCTGTAAAGCCAGTGGACAAAATCTTAATATTTTAGATATGTTGCATTCGAGTATCTTTGTTTTGTATGGATAATAGCATTTATTGATTTCGTTAACAATAAAATGGGACAAATATGAAAATAGCTATCATTCGTCGGTATGTTGGCTTTTCCTTGGGAGGAGCTGAGAGTTACGCTGCCAATTGCGCAATTGAATTAAAAAAGTTAGGCCACGATGTAACAGTCATTGCCGATAAATGCTTGCTGTCTAACGTCGATTTTCTTAGAGCCCCTGTTTTTGGAAGAGGTAGCTTTATTAAAAATTTGTCATTTTTCTTATCGGTAAAAAGAGTCATCAAATCTTCCGAATTCGACTTTATCTATGCTTGTTCGCGAAATGTTCCGTCACATTTAATTCGTATATCTGATCCCTTGCATATTAAGTGGATGCAACAAAGATATGGAACAACATTGAACCAAGTGATGAAATTTACACCGCGACATTCTCTCTTATTGTGGCTCGAAAAAATATCCATTGAAAAGGCAGAATTTGGAGTAGTGACTAATTCAGGGTTAGTTAAAAAGCATGTTGCACACTCTTACAACTACCCCGAAAACAGAATTTACCCCATTCATAATGGTGTCAATTTTGAACGTTTTAATCTTAATATTCGCAAAGACCGATATAAGATAAGAAGTCAGCTAGGTGTAAAGTCGTCCGGTGAAAAATTGTTGATTTTTGTGGGATCCGATTGGAAACGAAAGGGACTAGATATATTGATAGAAGCCTTAAAGATGTTACCGAAAAATATACGCTTAATTGTAGCAGGAGGGAAAAAAAGACAAAGCGGAAAAAGAATACGTTTTTTGGGACACGTAAGGAATATTGAAAGATTGTATGCAGCTTCAGATCTTTTGGTAATTCCCACCAGGTACGACCCCTTCAGCAACGTTGTTCTGGAAGCACTTTCCAGTGGGCTGCCTGTGATAACAACCAGATGGAACGGAGCCTCCGAAATAATCTGCGAAGGGAAAACGGGCCTTGTTACAGATTTAAATGCAGCAGCATTAGCTGAGGCCATAATTAACTTACTGGAAAAGTGCCCTGACCCCGAAACATGTCACAATTCAGTAAAACATCTTACATGGCAAAAACACGTGGAGGAATTACTTTCCCTCTACAAGTCATGTTCATGCTGACATTACGAACTAAAATCCTAAATAAGCTTCCCTGATTTTTGGGTCTTGCTCAAGTTCCTTACCGTTTCCTTGTTGCACTATCCTACCGTTTTCTATGATGTAGCAGTAATCGGCTATTTTTAGGGTTTGATGTACATTTTGTTCTACAAGAAGTATGGTAAGACCAATTTGTTTCATTTCTTGAATGGTTTTGAAAACATCTTTCACTAATATGGGAGCGAGCCCCAAGCTGGGTTCATCGAACATTATCAATTCAGGATCCTGCATAAGAGCGCGGCCTATAGCCAGCATTTGTTGTTCGCCACCCGATAAGGTCTCAGCAATTTGATTTTTTCTCTCTGCCAACCTGGGAAATAGCTCATAAACCTTTTTCAAACTCTTGGATCTTTTTTCTTTAGCCCTCTTCAAATAGGATCCCACAAGTAAATTCTCTTCAACGGTCATCTTTGGAAACAGCTGTCTTCCTTCTGGTACCATAGTAATTCCCAGTTCAACAACTTCGTGAACAGGCAAACCGCTAATTTTCCTATCTTTGAAAAAAATCTCACCGGAGGATATCGGCAAAAGGCCACATATTGCTCTAAGGGTTGTTGTTTTACCTGCTCCATTGGCACCAAGCAGAGCCACCAACTGTCCTTTAAGAACATCAAAACTTACTCCCCATAAAGCCTGAATGTCTCCATAGTGTACTGAAACATTCTTTACCTTAAGAACCTCTTCCATTAGTCTTCTTCTCCCAAATAAGCCTGTATGACTATTGGGTCTTGAGCAATTGCCTCGGGCTTCCCTTCTGCTATTTTACGACCATAGTTAAGAACTACAATCCTGTCGCTTATGCTCATAATAACTCGCATTATGTGTTCAACAATAAGTATGGTTATACCTTCATCTTCTTTGAGCTTGAAAATCAACTCAACGGTCTTGGCTGCTTCAGCAGGATTTAGACCTGCTACTACTTCATCTAGAAGAAGCAACGATGGTTCTAACGCTAATGCTTTGCTTATTTCCAGCCTTTTCCTACCTGCTAGTGTTAATCCTGCCGCTTGCATGTATGCACGATCTGCAAGACCAGTAAACTCCAAGATTTTCCAAGAATGCTCCTCGGCTTCTTTCTTTTTAGGATACCGAAGGAGTGAAGCCACCATGACATTTTCAAGAACTGTAAGTCCCGCAAAGGGTTTTACTATCTGAAAGGTGCGTCCAATACCCAGTTTGGCAAGTTTAAAAGGCGATAATCCGCTTATATTATTTCCTTTAAATACAATTTTTCCTTTGGTTGGCGGATAATAACCGCTTATAATATTGAATAATGTTGTTTTCCCCGCTCCATTTGGTCCAATAAGACCAACTATTTCTCCCTGCCTAATCTTGAAAGATACATCATCTACAGCTCGTAAACCACCAAAATCCTTTGTAACCGAATCTATGTTTAAGACAGTTGGCTTACTATTCATCTACTTTGTCTCCCCAGTGTCATTTCTTAAAGGCATAGGCGATTTGGAACTCTTGTACTTTAGAATCGTTCCCCACAAACCATCAGGCAGGAAAACAACGCTTAACGCGATTACTGCTCCTAAAATTATCAAATAAAGGACTTGGTAGTCCGATAAATAAGCCCAGAAATATGTTTTGAAGGCGAACAATAGCACAGCACCAATTGCTGGTCCGACGAGAGTTCCCAAACCACCGAATACCGCCATTACTACGGCCTGGTCGGTGACCAAATCGCCCAGAACAGAAGCCGGATCTATGTATGTTATCCAGTAAGCGTAAACTCCTCCTATAATGCCAGTAGGCAAAGCAGATAAAACAAAAGACTGAATTTTTAATGAGGTAGGATTCAATCCCAAAGCCATTGCTCCCGCTTCATCTTCTCTTATAGCCTTAAGTTTGAGCCCAAAGGGTGCAAATTCCAGTAAAATCCACAAACCAGCAAATGTAATTACCACCACTGTAAGCATGGCATAAAAGAAAAATTCAGGATTCAAAAAAGGTGGCAATCTCATACCATCGGGTCCCCCAGTGAAATTTAAAACCAGAGCCAATTGTTGCAGTGCTCTCGCCAAAGCCCATGTGGCTATAGCAAAATAGGCACCTCTAAGGCGCAGTGTTGGCGCTCCAATGAAGGCAGCCGTCAACCCGGATGCTAATCCACCGGCAATCAGCGCTAATCCAAAAGGCCAATGGGCTCGCATCATCAAAATCGCTGTTGTATAGGCTCCAATACCAAAAAAGGCACCATGTCCGAAGTTTAAATAACCAGTATATCCAGCTATAACATCCCATGTAATTGCCAAACCGATCCACATGATAGCTTCTGTAATAACTCTTAAATAAAATGTATCATGCACCAATAGGGGTATTGTTGCGAGCGCGATAACAAATATAACTCCGAATATTAGGATTTTGCGGTGCATACTAAACTCCTTTCGCAAACAACCCTTTTGGAGATATGAGCAGGATTACATAGAGAATGCCGAAAACAGCAAGCAGGGTATATGAAGGACTCAGATAAATCAGGAAAAACGACTGCACCAGCCCAAGAAGAAATGCAGCCCACGGAACGCCGGCTAGGTAACCCATTCCTGCTAAAACGACAACAAAGAAAGCAAAAACCGTGTAATCTGCTCCCATTTGGGCATTAATTGAAAAAATAGAACCAATAATCACACCTGTCATAGCACTAATACCCACATATATTCCATACACATAGGAACCTGTTTTTTTAGCATTAACGCCCATTAGACCGGCAGATTCCTTATGCTGGGCCAAGGCCCTAACGGCGAGCCCAAAGTCGGTATTTTTGAGAAGATAGTGTAAAATAGCAGTTATTGAAAGGGCATATATCAGGCCTGCCAGACGAATCATCGGAATGGTTACAAAGAAATTGCCAAATTGAAAAAACAAAGAACCCTGAAAAAATTTGGCTGGAATTGAATGAGTGTAAAATCCAAAAGCAGTTAAAGCAATTCCACGAAACATAAGAGCTAGGCCGAAGGTAAATACAAGACCCATAAGTACCGGATTGCCACGCTTGCCACTCAAAACTCGGTGAATCAAAGGCTGAAATATATAGCCAACCCCGAAAAATACTAGAAACACCACCGGCAGTAATATAAAGGGATCTATTCCCGTGCCCTTGTGAAGGTAAAATCCTAAAAAAGCACCAAGCATTATCCACTCACCGACTGCAAAATCGATGATGTGCATTACCCCGTACGCTAAAGAAAAGCCTATTGCGATTGTGATATAAATTCCACCGATTAACAAACCATCCACTATTGCCTGAGGTAAAAGCTCCATGGTTTTCTCCTTTAATGCCCAACCACAGAATTGAGGCGATCTCAGACTGGAAACACTAATTTGTCCGAGATCGCCTCAAGTTTTTCCTTTATAAAAACCCGGTTTTAACGCTTATTCCAAGGTACCATAGGATAAATGGCTTTAGCTTCTGCATACTCAGATGGACCAACTATCACCACTTTGCCTTTTTGGATTTGAACCGTAAGAGGCTCCAGACCGACGTTCGCATGGTAATATTGGCCTTCGTCAGCAAAGTTTATCTTGCCGTAGAAAGTATCAATATCCAGCTTTTCCAATGCTGATACTAATTTATCTCTTTCCTCTTCTGAAAGTGGAGGAGTAGCCCCTATCTGCTGAAGAGCAGCCTGAAAGGCAATTCCTGCAGCTGTGGAGCCGGCTTGAGTGTAATCTGGCGGAACCTTGAAAGCTTTCATAGCAGCATCAGCATAGCTTTTTGCATCTGACCAGAGAAACGTTCCCTTTGTGGGCAGAGTTTCCGTCCAGACTGATGCACCAAACACCCCATCAGCAGCATTACCTAATGCCTCCACAAATGCCGGTTCTGTTACACCGTAGTGCATCAATAAGGCCTTTGGAGTATAATTGATTTGCTTTAAAGACTTAACAAGGTTTACCAGTTCTTCATCATGTCCGCCGAAGGCTATCAGATCAGGTTTTAAAGCCTTGGCAACTGACATGAAAGGAGTAAGATCCTGCCCAGCAGGGACAATGTTGTACTTTAATACCTTAATTCCCAGCTTTTCTGCTGCTGCTTTAAAGGCTTCTGCAGTTGCTTTGGAAAAAGCATCGTTAGATCCAAGAATAAATGCTGTTTTCGGTGCCGGTTGGAGCTTAACCAACGTTTTAATAGGAGTAGCACCGGTGTAATTTACAGGGGGAATTGTACCGAAGGTGTAATGAAATTTTTGTTTCCAGATAAGCGGGGATTCGGCAGAACCTGTGATCATTGGAATCTTATACTTTTCAAGCACAGGGGCTACAGCTAAAGTAACGCCGGAAGAGTACGGTCCCAACACAAAGTCTACCTTTTCTTGAATTACTAATCGTTCAGCCGCCGAGGCCCCCTGGGATGGTTCCGATTGGGCGTCAGCATAGTACAATTTCACCTTGTAAAACTTCCCATTAATCTTTATGCCACCTTTCTCGTTAACCGCCTTAGCCCATAGATCATAACCCCTTTTAGTTACATTACCACCTGTTGCCAGATCTCCAGATAAAGAAGTTATAACACCTACCTTGAAGTAGTCCCTTTCCGCCGCATTACCAATTCCAGAAAATCCAAACAAAAACAAAGACAAGACACACAGAACAACTGTCCCCATTTTAAATAAACTCTTCATGGTTAACCTCCCTTTGTCTATGATTCATTGAACTAAACCTACTATCCCTTCTACTCACTTATGCAAATTTTGTATACATTCCTCAAGAATTGAAAGCCCCTTATCTAAATCATCATCTGAAATAACCAAAGGAGCCAAGAATCTGATAACATTGCCGAAATTTCCACAAGATAAAATTACCAATCCTTTTTCGTAACACATTTGTACCAGTTTTTTCGCTTCATCAGTTGCAGGTTCTTTCGTTTCCCGATCCCTTACCAATTCAATCGCAAGCATCGGACCGATACCCCGCACTTCGCCTATAATTTCGTACTGCTCTTTCATTTCCTCAAGTCGAGAACGGATTTTTTGCCCGAGTTCCTTGGCTCTATCCAGGAGGCCATCATTGAGCAATATATCGAGAACCTCCAATGCTGCTCTACATGCAATAGGATTCCCTCCATAAGTGCCACCTAATCCACCTACGTGGGGCTTTTCCATGAGTTCCTTTCGCCCCGTAACTGCACTTAAAGGCATTCCTGCAGCAAGACTTTTTGCAGTTGTAATGATATCGGGTTCTATCCCCCAGTGCTCAATGGCAAAAAGTGTTCCGGTTCTCCCCATTGCTGATTGGACCTCATCGATTATCAAAAGTACATCATACTTTTTGCATATTTCGTAGAGTTTTTGAAAATAACCCGGTGGAGGAGTAATAAAACCTCCCTCTCCTTGAATAGGCTCAGCAACAACAGCAGCTGTGTTTTCAGGAGCAACGTAGGAGATAAAGAAATGTTCGAGATAACTGGCACACGCCAGATCACAATCAGGGTATTTAAGCCCAAAGGTACATCTGTAACAATAAGCAAAGGGCATACGATATATTTCAGGAGCAAAGGGTCCAAATCCCAACTTATACGGCTTTACCTTGCTAGTAAGCGACATAGTTAATAAAGTACGACCATGAAAAGCGTTGTCAAAACATATGATGCTGGTTTTATTGGTCGCATATCTTGCAATCTTTACAGCGTTTTCTACCGCTTCAGCTCCACTGTTAGCAAACATTGTCATTTTTGGAAAATCACCGGGGGTTAATTCATTTAGACGTTTTGCTAGTTCCAGATAGGGTTCATACATGGCAACATGAAAGCAGGTGTGAATAAACTTCTCTGCTTGATCCTTTATCGCTTCCACAACCTTTGGGTGACAATGCCCCACATTTACAACGCCGATACCCCCAGCAAAATCTATTAATTCCCGCCCGTCTACATCTATCAATTTGGCTCCTCGAGCTTCCCTAATGAACGCTGTAGTCACATTGAAAGGCCCCTGAGGAATATGTTTATTTCTTAGTTCCAGCAATTCTCGCCCTCTATCTGTCATGTATCTTTCCCTCCTTTTGAAGGTCTCATTGGATTCAAATTATTTCCTCTTGGTAGGCTAGGATATATTTTACAAAGTACATGCCAAAGCTTCAGGTGAATTTGTATGCCCGTCATTTATTGGCATTGCTACCGATTGATCTAAATCCATGTTCGATTTTTATTTCGAAATGTGTGGTTTTATGTCATAATGCATAAGAATTTATGCAAGATTACATCAGTCGCTGAGATCAAATGGAACGCAAACATCAGATTGCTGCATTGTCAGACCATTGCAAATTGCTCGAATTGATTATCCATTCTATCCGTGACGGTATAATATGCTTAGACCCACTTGGTAGTATACTGCTAGCAAATAAAGCGGCTAAAAGGGAACTACATGTAAGAAAAGGCGATACATTTGAATCTCACTTTCCCACACTATGGACAAAAGTATTAGATGTATTGGTAACTTACAATCCTCGAACAGGCATACCATATTCATCAGGCAATAGACACTATTTGGTGCAGATGATTCCAATCGTCAGCGACGAACTCATTCATGGTTGCCTGTGTGTATTTGAAAATGTCACCCAATTAGAAAAAATAGCAAAAGAAATTCCACTCTTTAAATCCATTTCAATGGAACTCGAAGGGATTATAGAATCCTCTCGAGACGGCATTTGGATTTGTGACAATAGGGCCAAGGTCTTACGAATTAATAAAGCGTCTGAGCGGTTAAATGATGTTAAAGCTGAAGAGGTGGTCGGACGTACCATGTATGAACTTGTGGAAGAAGGTTTTGTAGACAAATCCGTTACCCTTGAAGTCATTCGTACAAAAAAGCCCGCACATATACTCCAAGAAACAAGAGCAGGTCGAAAACTTATGGTTACGGGGAGACCAATATTTGATGAGAACCATAAATTGAAGCTCATAGTGGTAAACGAACGTGACATAACAGAAATCGAAGCACTACATAGGGATCTTGAAGAACAAAAAGCTCTTAAAGAATCATATCGTCAACAAATCCTCGAAATGCAAATAGCAGAATTGGAATCTCATCAAATAATTGCGAAGAGTCCAGTGATGATCAATACCTTAAAACAGGCCTTGAAGGTTAGTAAAGTAGACTCTACAGTCCTTATTCAGGGTGAATCAGGAACGGGAAAAGAACTTATTGCCGAATTAATACACAAATATTCATATAGAGCAAAACTGCCATTAATAAAGATTAACTGTGGAGCATTACCTGAATCTCTTGTGGAATCCGAACTATTTGGGTATGAGAAAGGAGCCTTCACGGGTGCTCACGAAAGAGGCAAACCAGGGTGCTTGGAAATAGCTCACGGAGGCACAATTTTACTCGATGAAATAGCCGAGTTGCCAATTGCTTCCCAGGTAAAATTACTTAGATTTCTCGAAGATGGTCACATCAGACGCATTGGTGGGACTTCATCGAAAAAAGTCGATGTAAGAATTATAGCCGCTACTAATAGAGACATAAAAAAATTAGTAACAAAGGGTTTGTTCAGAAAAGACTTATTTTATCGTTTAAATGTCATCCCAATTCATATTCCCCCATTAAGAGAAAGAAAAGAGTGCATCCCCGCTCTTATAGAACATTATCTGGAATTCTTCAGCAAAAAATATGGAAGAATGCGACCAATGATAAGCAAATCAGCTTATAATACCCTTATGGCTTATTCGTATCCGGGAAATGTGAGAGAACTCATTAATATATGCGAGCGAATTGTTGTTATGTCTGAAAATAAAATAATAGAGCCAGGAGATCTCCCTCTTGAAGTTGTATCAGAAGGTTTGGTTTTACCAGTGAGAATATGGCAGGAGGGTAAAAGTCTAAAAGAAATGATGGACATGATCGAACACATGATATTATCGAAGGTAGTTAGAAGACACAAAAAACAATCTGACATAGCTAAAGCATTAGGTCTTGATCAATCAACAGTTTCCCGCAAACTAGCAAAACATGGAATTAAGCTAAAGAACAAGCCAAATCAAAATTAATGTCAGTGTATGAGTTGATTCTCTTGGTAACTTGAAGTTGAGAAAACTAAAACAGCTAGCTTTTTTCCCAAATACTTTTTTATTAAGATAAACTTATTGAAATCCTTCAATGTATCCTGCATATTTTTTGCTGACGTCGTCAATATTACATATTTAATTCCCTTTTGAGAAAATATCTTCTCAGCTAACGATGGATTAGGGTCAATTAAGTGCAAAAAAGTGTCTTTTTTACTGAGATAAAAGACAATTCTAGGGTCATTGGACAAATACTTGTGAGGCCCTGGTACTCCCTTATTCTTCATATCCTCTACGGCTTTTAAAATTATCTTATTTTGATGGCCTATTTTGTAAATTCTTTTAGCAGTATAAATTAACGAGCCTCCGAAAAACATGGTGATCAAAAGGAATAGCATAACTCTTGAATGCGTGAACCAGTTCGCTTCAATATATCTAGTAAGATAAAGCCATCCTACGCCGGAAAAAGTGAACAATAAAAAAGCGGGAATAAAAACGTATCTATGGCTCAGGTAGTTCCGCGTGATAAGTTGCCAAAATGGAGGCAAAATGAACACTACAGTCAGAAACAGTATCCAAATTGGGCCTTTTCGAATTCGTAGGTTGCCAGAGTTGTTTAACACATCGTTACTTTTTACAAGACCATAGATAATAAAGGGTGCAAAAAATGGATTCAGCACTCTCACAAGGCTTTCCATTAAACCAATAAAGTACACCACAATCATATAATGGCGGGCTACTTCTATGAAATTTTCTGCCCACCTACCCCCTGGAAGCCCAGATTGAACTTCCTTTAACGTATTGTAAATAAGCCTGTAATTTGTCAAAAACTCCAGATTGCATATGGATACCAGCTGATCATATAATTGATTTAGGCGAAGATGAGTTTTTACATCTGACGGTAAAAGCAAAGTGAAAACAAACGCAATGACTGGCATTGCGACCAATAGTGGCAACAACCCAGGGCGTCTTTTACGGACTAGAATTAATCCCCCGGTAAAACCAATTACTAAGAGAACTATCCCCTCCAACCTTAATGCGAAGGCCAAACAAGAGACCAATAAACCAGATACCCAGTGTTTTGGGCTGAGAGAGTAAAAAAACGCACGAGTAAAAAGGGCAATAGAAGTTAAAGTTAACAACCAAAAAAGGCCATCTCTACCTATCCAAACTGAAAACTCGTTAGGGAAGGGGCTACACATAAAAAAGAGTGAACTCCACAGGGCTGTTTTTTTGTCAAAACCAACATTTCTAACTATTTCATAAAATGGAACAACAGCAATTGCTGCTGGAAGTGTGGACAACAGGTATCCCGCTAACTTCCAACTGTGTAGAACCTTATATGTTCCAGCGATTAAATACGGAAACAATGGATATGGAAAGAGATTTAAAGCATGTTTTAAATGGCCCTCAGATATAAATTGAGCACAGAGCAAATACAATGCCCCATCTTTGTTTACAACTGGACTCAAAGCAAGCATGGTAAACTTTATTATCAGATTAATTACGACAAGAACCAAAAGAAGATTTCTTTCACTATTTAGCTTTAAATCAAAACAGAACATCTATTTTCCTTAAAAGGATTTAATCGTTATTCGTTTCTGTAATTTAGATTGCGGACGAAAATACTGCAATAACATTCAGCTAGATAGGTCTATTTGTTAGTCGGGTCATGGAGCTTCAGCAAAAAGAGATTTCTAAACAATCTTGCGCATCATTTACATTTCTGTTATTTCAGCTGTTACACAATGCTAAACAAAGATTTAAATCTATTAACCCTTTGTTTCACGGGAGGTGAATTATGAAAAGGGGATTTACAGTCCTGGCCGTTTTATTGGCTTTGGCTCTGACCTTTGGTTCTTCGTGGGCCGCTAAAGACTCTCTAGTTATTGGTTTCACCATGTCTCAAACGGGCAAATTCAATTCTGAGTCCAAAGAGCAGTTTCAGGGCCTTAAACTGTGGGCAGATCAGGTCAACGCCAATGGTGGAATTTTTGTAAAGACCATGAACAAAAAATTAAAAGTGAAGTTCAAGTATTATGATGACGAAAGCAGTAAAGACAGGGTGCAACAGCTTTATACGAGGCTCATTAGCCAGGATAAAGCCGATTTTCTCATAAGCCCTTATTCGAGTGGTCTTACAGCTTCGGCGGCTATCATAGCGGAGCAATACGGAAAGGTAATGATGGCAACTGGTGCTGCATCCGACAGCATTTTTAACAAGGGTTACACCCATGTGTTTCAGGTTTATACTCCTGCCAGCAGATAT
>JALXAE010000133.1 GCA_026992355.1 Syntrophobacterales bacterium
TCTTGGTCTTCTGGATATGGCAGCGCTTCTGCAGCACTCCATCCTTCACGATTTGGTGCTTTGTGACTTGTACATATTGTTTTGCCTTCTGTAGTTACCACCTTTCCGCCGCGATGAATAAAAGCACGAACAACGGCTTTCCTCGGATGATCTTTATCATCCTTTGCAGCACTCACTATTGCACTAAAGTTCTCTTGTGGAGAATCTAATTTAGGGCCAATTAATTCATCCAATATCTCTGTAGAAACATTATGACGAGAACCATGATGTGGAACTTGAATTCTGTCGATACCTGGAAAATCTATCCCAGCTAATGGGGCATATTCAATAGCCTCTTTCAGGGCTTTACGTCCAGCGTCTCCCGTTAATAGAATTTTGGTTGCGCATAAATTTGCGTACTGAACCACACTCATATTATTTTCGGGACTGGTATCATCCTCTGGGAATATCTCTTCCCCCCATGCAGAGCGAATAAATGCGGCAGCCTTTTTTATCAACTTTCCAGTAGCCGCTAACAACGACTCTTGAGCAATTTTTGTTGCTTCTGGAGTTTTTTCAGATTCAACAATAAGGTCTAAATACAACTCTTTGGACGGAGAAAGAACCACAAATTCTCCTATCCTTGCTCCTTGAAATGGCTCGTAAATCGGAACATTATTTTCCTCTGCAAGCTCTTCCAAAGCAGCTATATTTGGATAGATTTCTTTTAGTCGCTTTGCGAGATTTTCAATTGATGTAAACCTTCTAAATCTATTAATAAGTTCATCTGCATAGACCCAAGGTCTTAGCATCCATAATTGACCTATTTCAAAGTTATCAAAAAGACCTCTTAATCCCCCTGCATGATCACCATCTGGATGAGTTACAACTACAGCATCTATATATGACGGCGAATTATAATATTCGTTAATATGCTGAATTAGCTTTTCGGTAGTATCTTGGAAACCGCCATCAACAACATGAATATAAATTTTTTCATTAAGTCTATACCTTAAAGGAATAGCATCCCCACTTTTGGCATTTCCAACATCCAAAAAATCAATCTCAAAATAATCTGACATTCTTTACCCCTTTTTTATCAAGGTGTTGATTCGTTTTGTTATATATTTTGTTTGCTTTCTGTATGTGAACAAAAAAAGCAGAAACAAACCTACTAGAATCACAACTGAGTTCCACCTAGTAAGTAGCGGATATTTCTTTATTACTAGATCGTAGCATTTGAGAACAATAAGCACCAAAAACAACGAACAAAATGTTCTGTACATATTATTTTGCTCAGATAGTATATCAACTTTATCATCCTTTTTTGATGCAATAACAAATTCCGAGTATGGAGCAAAAGTGATAAATTTTATTTTTTTCAAAATCGGCTCAATAAACAATGAGCCTATTCTACTGATTACCAAGCCAATGAAATAATATAAAAAAACACCGATAAGTATGTCATTTTGAATGAATGAAAATGAAGTAAGCTTTTCGGCAAAAACGACAAATATAACACCTGGTAATAAGTAGTTGAAAATATTATATGATGAGAGCTTTTCCAGTAGACCTTTCATGTCATTTCCTTGCATAACGTCGGGGCTAAGCCGCCGCCAAGACAGCGGAGCAGCCAAGCCAGGAAATCCTGCCAGATTCCTTGCGGGGCACAACGTTACAAAATCCGCCAAG
>JALXAE010000134.1 GCA_026992355.1 Syntrophobacterales bacterium
CGCCTATTTTTTCTAATTTTCCTAAAGAATCGACCAGATATACAGAGTCAGTGAGAGTATCCACTCCAATGTATTCATCTATAAAAGTTACCTGTCGATTGACCACTATTTCTTTTTGTCCTAGGTATCCTATTATTACCATTGTTTTGGGAAAATTTGGAAACCTTGAACGAAAGGCTTTGGTTGTGCCGCAAATGAAATGAATATCTCCAAACCCAGACTTCCATTCCGTTCGATCAAAGGGATTATCGTTTAGACATTCGTTGTGAGTTTCTAAAAATTTTACAAGGTCATCGGGTAAAGTTATGCCTAATTCTTTTTCTGCAAAATCACGTATGGATAGTCTTTTTCCCATGTAATTTTCCTTACATGGATTTTTGTATAAGTATCCTTAGAATTTGACCGTTTTTACTATTTCTTCGTACTCTTTCATTTCTTCAGGAGTTAATTCCTTGTGCATGAGTTTTTTGTTCACATAAATCGGGATTTTTTCGTGAAGTGCAAGCGCTACAGCATCGCTGGGACGACTATCGAAGATAGCTTCTTCATCATTAATTCTAGCATAAACTTTAGCATAATAGGTATTGTCTCGCAGATCGTAGATTTCGATTCTGTCAAAACTTACACCCGCCTGATGAAGAATTGATAGATACAAATCGTGTGTCAGAGGACGTTTGGGGTCTACGAAACCCTTTTCTTTTGCAATAGCAGTAATCTCAGCATCTCCAACGAACATTACAAAGTAATATTTAGCATCTTCTGATTCTTTCAAAATCACCATATTGCCCTGCAGTCTATCTGTTTTTATAAAGACTTCCTTAATCTCAACAAATTCTATTTGTTCCATTTACTGGTCCTCCCGGCTATTCATGAATGCTGATTATTTTCCATCTTGTACCATTAGGCGTATCTTCAAGCCTAATGCCTCTTAATGCCAGTTCATCCCTAATCTTGTCTGCCTCATCAAACCTTTTTTCCCTCCTTGCCAATTCCCTTTCTTGTATGAGTTTTTCTACTTCGTCTACAGACATACCGGTAAGTTTAAGCTTCAATCTGCGCTCTTCGTTCCAGAACTCCTCCGGAGTTTTTTCCAGTATCCCCAAGATATTAGCTTGTTCCTTCAAGGTTTCGCATGCCTTAAGAGCCAGGGCTGCAGAGGGACCTTTGAGTTTCTTTTTGCCGCTTTCTTCGAGAAATTTCTGGAGTGAAGCCCGTAGTTCGAAAAGTACTCCAATTGCCTGAGCGGTATTGAAATCGTTATCCATTGCCTCAGAAAATGAATAGGGTACCGCCTGTAGTTTTTCAAAGAGTTCTCTACTGATGTTCATGTAGGCTTTTTCAGGGAAGTTTGTTTGAATTTGGGATTTTGGTGGCAATTTTGACTGGGCTTCTGATACGGTGAGGTATAATTTTTCCAAAGCTTTTTCTGCTTCCAGAATGTTTTCGTCCGAAAAATCAACGGGGCTTCTATAATGTTTCCCAAGTACAAAAAGGCGTAGCGCTTCCGGGTGAACTTTTTCGAGGACATCTCTTATAGTAAGAAAATTGCCCAGGGATTTAGACATTTTTTCGCTGTTTATATTAACAAATCCGTTATGTATCCAGTAGTTTACGAATTTTACGCCAAAGGCTCCTTCACTTTGAGCAATTTCGTTTTCATGATGGGGAAATATTAAATCTTTTCCCCCACCGTGGATATCAAAGGTTTTGCCGAGATATTTGTAACTCATAGCCGAACACTCAATATGCCAGCCAGGACGCCCTTTGCCCCATGGGCTTTCCCACCATGGTTCCCCCGGTTTACTCCTTTTCCATAAAACAAAATCAAAGGGATTTCGTTTTTTTTCATCGACCTCTATTCGAGCTCCAGCGAGCATATCTTCAAGACTTCTTCCTGACAGCTGACCATATCTGGGAAATTTCTCTACGGAAAAATATACGTCACCATCAGCTTCATAGGCGATTCCTTTGTCCATTAGAATCTTGATAATATCAATCATTTCTTTAATGTGCTGAGTTGCCCTCGGTTCGATTGTGGGTCTCAGGACTCCGAGAGGGTCCATATCCTCATAAAAGGCTCTTATGAATTTTTCGGATATTGCGTTGTAATCACTGCCTTCTTCATTTGCTCTGTTTATGATTTTATCGTCAATGTCTGTAAAATTTCTTACATAGATAACATCGTAGCCTTTATGTTTTAGATAGCGGTAGATGACATCGAAAACTATGGCACTGCGTGCATGACCGATATGGCAATAGTCATATACAGTTACGCCACACACGTACATTTTCACTTTACCCGATTCTAGCGGTCGAAAGGGTTCTTTGGATTTGGTAAGGGTATTATATACAAGCAGGCTCATTATTCATTCTCCTTAACAAGTAGTGCTACAGCATAAGATGCTATTCCCTCAAGCCTTCCAGTGAAACCCAGTCCTTCCGTTGTTGTAGCCTTAATGTTTATGGAATTTCTGTCTAAATCCATGGCTTTTGAGATTTGGTTTACCATAGCATCCACATAAGGGGCCAGTTTGGGTTTTTGAGCAACAACAGTAATATCTATATTTCCCACTCCGTACCCTGAATTCTTAACAAGTTTCACGACTTCTTTCAAAAGTATTAAACTGGATATGTCCTTATATTTTTTATCAGAGTCCGGAAAGTGTTTTCCTATGTCCCCTAGGGCGGCTGCCCCCAAAACTGCGTCACATATTGCATGAATTAAAACATCAGCATCAGAATGCCCCGACAGACCATAGGGGAAAGGAATTTCGACTCCTCCCAACACTAGCTTCCGTCCCTTAGCGAAGGGATGGACGTCGTACCCAAAACCAATTCTTATCTTTTGCTTATATGCCATTTAAACCATTCCAGGTCGTCTTTTGTAGTAATCTTTATGTTTTTTTTGTCCCCCTCTACCACATAAACGGGATAGCCTATCATTTCAACTAAAGAAGCATCATCGGTGCCATATTTGTTTAGAGACAAAGCTTCTCTGTATGCTTCCAGAATGAGGTCTTTCCAGAATATTTGGGGCGTTTGAGCAAGCCAGATTGTGGTTCTGTCCAGGGTTTTGCAGATTTTGTCGTGTTTCACATTTTTTACCGTATCTGTAGAAGGATAAGCACATATAGCAGCTTTTACTTCCCAAGCTTTAGCCATGACGTTTTTTAAGACTTCTGTAGAAACCAGTGGTCTTGCTCCGTCATGAATTACCACCCACTGGCACTCTTCGGGCAAGCTTAGTAATCCTTTCCACACGCTTTCCCATCTTTCACTGCCGCCTTCAAGGAAAAAAATATGAATATTCAAATTTGACACGAATTTTTCCAGCAGTTCCTTCCAGTTTTCAAAGTTATCCTTGGGAAGAACTACAAAAAAACGATCTATTAGCTTACTCTTTGCGAGAGCCTCAATAGTCCATATTAAAATTGGCTTGCCTTTTATTTCGACAAATTGTTTTGGAATTTCCGATTTAAATCTCTTACCTTTACCTGCGGCTGGAATAATTGCGGCGACGGAAGCTTCTTTTTTGCTCATTTTCTTGAATATGTATAAATTTTTAGTATCAAACGCATTTTCACGTTATCTATGCAGAGTCATTGTTCTCTTTATGGAACTCTTGCAACCATATTTTATTTCCTGTTGGTTTCTTATAGTTTTTTGCACAAACAACATATCTACCAGGAAATTACATGGTAGCAAATTTCAATTCTACAGCAGATATGGTTAAGTTTTTGAGCATGAGTAAAGTAGTTTAGATACATTTTCACAATTTAGTGCCATTTCATTATTTGTTCATAATATTTTATTCTGGACGCAAACAAAAGATTAAGAATTTGGTAGGCACAGTGGGTCATAAGCCGGGTTCTGTCACCCAACCACAAAGTAGGTTGGGGCATGATCATTTATCTGGTCCTTCCGTTACCGAAAGGATCTAGCGACCTACCCGGGAGCATCGGGCGGGCCACCCTCAAACGCTCCCCTATTTGGTCTTGCTCCGGGTGGGGTTTACCAAGCACCCGATGTCACCATCGGGCCTGGTGAGCTCTTACCTCACCGTTTCACCCTTACCTGTAGCCTCAATTAGCAAACTACAGGCGGTCTATTTTCTGTGGCACTTTCCTGGGGTCGCCCCCACTGGGTTTTACCCAGCACCCTGCCCTGCGGAGCCCGGACTTTCCTCCCCTGGTTACTACCGGGGCGATCATGTGACCCACTGTACCTGTTCACCTTTACATGTAATACCTGATATGCTAGGAGACAAGTCGCTTGTTCTTGTTTGTAGTTATTTTTATAGCCGAGACTATTTTTCGTGCGGAGAGTCCAGATGAGTAATAATCTTTTTTTCTTTTCAATAACTGTTTTGATCTTCAGTTTGTTCGTTGTTTGTTTCCCTATGGTTGCTATAACCAATGTGATAACAAAGCATTTTGGCTTTTCGGTTTACTAAGTGTTTATAAATAGGCACTCTAGTAAGTGCTCCATTGTCAATAGTATGGAGACTTATAGCTGGACTGGGTTTTGCCATAGTTACTTATTTGCCTTCGGATATTGTTATGGGTGCAATAAACACCAAGGTGGCTATTGAAACACTTATAATTGCTTTTTTTGTTGTTTTAGGTAATCGGACAATCTATGTGCTATAAAAAAGGGACAATGTCAAAGCTTCATCGTTGACAGCCCATTTTCTTATACCAAAGATCGAAAGAACGACCCAGTATAAATATATCCAAGCCTGTTGCCGATGAATCCCTCGGATTTTTTACTGCATGGGCTTCATCGGGTGGAATGTATACGGCGTCGCCTTCCTAGAGGGTTTCTTCTTTTCCGTCGCCTAGGGTTATTATCATTGAGCCTTTGAGAACGATCAAAACTTGGGCGTTCTAATGTTAGTGCGGCGGCGAGGTATGCCCCGGAGGCTTTACGAAATGTTCAATGGAAATTTCCTGCTCGTTACACAAACTTCTTCTCAACCATCCTGGTTCCGGTTCACACTGTTCTGCCAGTCCGAACTTTGTGACCTTCATGTCCAATCCTCCGATTTAGAATGTTGATAGCACACAATACATCCGCTATTGAAACTTTTGTAGCACATTAGTTGTCCGGTTCATACTGTATCTCGGGAGGTAAAGTAGAGGAGGTAAAGTAGATAAATCAAAGCTCACCCGGTTTGGAAGAACAACGAAACAGTTGAATATTCGAGTGATTCCCTTCCAGGCATTGAAGAGAATAAAAAATCAGCTACGGGGGCGCCTCCGACGGGCTACATGGAGGACCCATCCTTAGCAGCCCCGTATTAAGAATAGGAACCGCCGACGAAGAGTAATACCGATGGCATATAAAAAACACCCCCATCCCTCCCATCGCTACAACACAAAAATTGGACAGTTGTTGTGTTGCTAACAAAAGAGTCTGCTCAGGATGAATATCTTTTCTTTTCCCTGTATTATGGGCTACAATACCATCCGTAATGTGTTGTTCTTCTATAAGTTTTCGATGATTGCAGCTTTTGATGCTGTTTCAGTTAGGATAGTATCAGGATAGGTTTATGAAATCGACGGTGCATTTTAAAAAGCTTTAGGGCAAGACGCTTTTGGTTGTGCGGTGGAGTAGTTGCAGGAGACGGCACAGGGGGGATAATGGTGATATCAGGAGTGGTCTTTAGATCTTGTGATGAGCTCTGGGCTTTTGAAATTGAGTTTGTGGAAAAGGTGGTAAGAGCCGCAGCCGTAAGGCAGATCCCGGGTATGTCAGAAGGTATGCTGGGGTTTGTGGGCTTCCGGGCAAAATTTATCCCCGTCTTCGATTTCGGCAGGCTTCTTAACTGTGATGACAAAGAATTCGGCAGCAATGATCGTTTCATAATTCTCAGGCTGACCGACGGCCACATTGCCCTCGCCGTGGACGAGGTCGTGGGGGTATTTGAGCTGGCGACAGTTACGGATCGAAATACCGAAGAGGTAATGGCTCGGGAGGGCGGTCTTGTAAAATCGATAGCCCTTCCTGCCGGTGATATGCCCGAGCATGATACCTCATGGAGTCGGGGTGTTCGGGTTCTTGATGCCGGGTGGTTTTTGGAGCAAGTTGTGGAGGCAGAACTTCCGGAGCAAGAGGGTTCTAAAGAAGATTTCGGTTGCGTGAACTGAAGGCCGATAACAGATAGTGTACCCTTCGGATTACAGGGTGGGGACAAAAAAACGAGGAGCACAGGCTTTAAGTATGGTCAACCGTTATGAAGAAATCTCCGAAGAAGTGATCTGCCTGCTCGAAGAGGCTCTCGAGCAGCATCTGGGGATATGTTGCAACAAGACAATTTTGCGTGGCGGGCTAAGGGCCGTGAAAAACGGTGCCGAAAGAAGCGGTTATTCATCGGCAAATGAATTTCTATTATGGTTGTTCAAGGAAGCTTGCGAAAAGGAACGTATAAACCGTTTGGCAGAATATTTCACCATCGGAGAGACCTACTTCTTTCGAGATATGAAAGCCTTTCTTGCGGTGAGGGATCGGCTGATTCCGAATATTCTGGAACGCAAAAGATCATTGGGGCTGGACCAAAATGTGCGTATATGGAGCGCCGGATGTAGCACCGGAGAAGAGCCCTACACACTAGCCATACTGCTTGAGGAGGCCAATCCTCATGATAAAGACTGGTCATATTCTATCGTTGCCACAGACGTTAATGAAGATTTCATTGCCCAGGCAAAAAAAGGCCGCTACAGGTATTGGTCTTTTAGAAAGCCCATTCCGGAGAAAAGCAAAAAATACTTCCTCTTTCATGATGGAGAGATTGAGGTCGTTCCCGAGATAAAAAATGGGGTCTCCTTCTCGGTGCTTAACTTGATTAAGGATACCTATCCATCTCCGGCCACGGGAACTTCAAGACTCGACATAATAGTCTGCCGAAACGTTATCATGTACCTGATTCCGGAATATCGGTGTAAGGTGCTCAAAAAGTTCAGGCAGTGTCTGGTTGACGGAGGCTTTCTGATCGTCACGCCTGCGGAAATGCATGCCGTTGACACCGAGGGATGGAGCTACTCGGTAATGCCTGGCGGAGCCATTTTGCAAAAGGTTTCTGGAGCCGTAGTAAAGGCTAAAGATAATTTCGGCGTGAGAAGGTCTCATCTCGGCTCCGGTAAAATAGGTCGTGGTTTTGCTAGTTCTTCCGGTTTCCCAGAAGCATTATCAAGAACGCCTATTCCGGAATTGAAACTACGGGAAAGTGGTGCAGTTCCAAAATGCGGGGAAGCCACCGCAAAGACTGTTGATGGTGAAAGGCCTCCTTCGAATAGGGTACAGGAGATTCATCAAATAACTGGAGAGATTTACGGTATGGCAAATGCCGGGCGATATGATGAGGCTCTCCGGCTCATCGAACAATACACGGAGACCGCGAAATTCGAGCCGGAACTTCACTATCTCAAAGGTGTTCTTTTACAAGAAATGGGCCGTACGGAAGAAGCACTTTCGTCCTACAGGCGGGCGCTCTACCTCGATCCTCACGCAATTCCCGCACTAATAGCCCTTGGGACCCTCCTTAAAGCTCGGGGAAACAGGTCTGCCGGAAACAACTTTCTCCGGGAAGCCCTGTCTCTGCTGAAGCAAAAAGAGGATGGTCAAATATCTCTTTTCGAGGGGAGTTTTTCTGTCCTCGAAATGATAAATATGGTTAAAGCAGTTTTGGAAGGGGGAGAGACATCCGGTGCAGGATGAGAGGGAAATCGAAATTCTGGAAAAAAGA
This sequence comes from Syntrophobacterales bacterium, assembly GCA_026992355.1. Classification (GTDB taxonomy): domain Bacteria; phylum Desulfobacterota; class Syntrophobacteria; order Syntrophobacterales; family Thermodesulforhabdaceae; genus JALXAE01. The sequence goes on from JALXAE010000134.1 coordinate 7,745, forward strand.
GCACTTGAGCTTGCTCGGATTTCTCAAGAAGATCCCCGACGGGAAACCTCCATAGATGCGGTTGCCTTTGTCCTTGGCGGGAGAGAATTTGCCCTTGGTCTCGAATACGTCCGTGAAGTGAGGCCTTTTTCGGGTGTTACGCCTCTTCCTGCAGTTCCCCGCTTTGTTATGGGAATTGCCGCCATTAGGGGGGAAGTGATTTCCGTTGTGGACGTTTCGGAATTGCTGGGTGTTACGCAGCCCCCTCTTACCGCGGATGCTGGGCTTATAGTATTGCAGGATAAAGGCTCTGCCATGACCTTTGCCCTTGTGGTTAATGGCATACTCGGTGTAGTGAAAATAGACCCGGAAGAGTTACTCACTCTCTCGGCCTCTTACGATTATAAGGAAAGCAGAATCGTTCAGGGAGTAACAGCTTCCGGTATGGTCTTTCTGGACGGTAGGGCTCTTTTGAACGAGCCATCTCTCAAGCTGTAAAAACAAACGGAGGATTATTCCCATGTCGGCAATCGGAAGAAGTCTGAGGATTAAGGTGGCTTTTATCTTTGGATCTATCGTGGTCTTTAGTCTTATTGCTTCCGGGGTGCTTACCTTTGTCCACACAAGAGGAATGCTTATGGACCGCATAACCTCCAATCTTACCTCGGATACCCAGAGAAAACGACGGGAGATTGTTCAGTTTATAAAAGGGCGGGTAACCGACCTTGAACTCATCGCTAATTCAAGATATCCGATAGATATTGTAAACTACGTCTTGAAGGTTCGGGAAGGATTTACGGGCAGCATAGGAATATACGAGGGGCTGGCCCTTAAAGCCCACCTTTATCTTAAAAATCCGAAGGTGAGAAAATATTTCGACGATATGGTTATAATTGATGCAGAGAGTTTTTACATTTTTTACACGCTTCAAAGAGGTTTGGAAGGAGGAATTATTCTACCCTCACAGTATGAGGTGCTCAGGCCGTTATGGTCAGGCGTCGTCGAAGGGCAGTCCGGGGATCAAAACGAGGCTACCGATCAGAGGACCGTTTATATTTCGGACATTACCTTTTATCAACCCGTGGGACAGCCCTGTCTCATTATAGCCTGTCCGGTTTTTAACGATGTGGGAAAGGGTGTGGCCGTTATAGTCGGTATATTAAGCCTGCACCATATCAATCTTGTGGTAGCCGGAGAAACGGGCCAGGGTGAGGCATCGGAGACATATCTTGTGGGTCGTGACGGTCTGGTTCGCTCCTCGACAGTCTTTCTTTCCACTACTGACGTGGGCCGAAAGAAGATCGAATCGATGGCCCTTGAAAGGGCTCTTAAGGGAGAAGAAGGTGTGGTCACCTGTGTAAACTACAGAGGAGTGAAGGTCGTTACGGCCTATGCTCCTTTGAATCTTCCGGAGAAAGTAGGGGTCGATTTTGACTGGATTATCTTGTCAGAAATTGAATGCGATAAAGCTTTCAAGCCGGTGAGAAGCCTAGCCTTCTATCATGCCGTCTTGGGAATCGGGATAGCCCTTTTGGCCGTGGTTCTTTCCTTTTTTGTGTCCCATTCTTTGGCGAGGCCTATAAGATTCCTCAGTGATGCCGTCGGGGCCATGGCAAAAGGGGATCTCGACTTTGTCCTGCCCGATTCAGAGAGAAGTGATGAAGTTGGTCAGTTGATCAGGGATTTTCGGCAGATGCAGGAGGTACTAAAAGCCAACACCGGTGGACTTGTTGAAGGAGTTCAGAGGCTTGCAACGGCAGTAAACGAGCTTTCTGCCACTGCTACAGAACTCGCAACGGGTGCGACTGAGACGGCGGCAAGTGTCCAGGAAGTGGGAACCACTGCCGAAGAAATGCGCCAGGTTGCGAGGCATTCGTTGGAAAAATCGAAGAATGTGGCAGCCGTAGCCGAGGAGGCGGTGCGGGAGGCCGTTCGCGGGCGGGAGGCTGCCGAAGAGGTCTTACAGGGCTTCGGTACTATTCGCAGGGAAATAGATTTTCTGGCTTCGAGCGTCATGAAACTGGGAGAACAAAGCCGTAGCATCGGGATCATTATAGACACGGTAAAAGATCTCGCCGACCAGGTTAAGATCCTTTCGGTAAATGCAGCAATTGAGGCGGCCAAGGCAGGGGAGCATGGAAAGGGGTTTTCGGTGGTAGCCCAAGAGATGAGAAACCTTGCTGAACAGTCGCGAGAGGCGGCCGACCGGATAAAAGAAATTCTCACAAGAGTTCAGGATTCCACCTCTGAAGCGGTCATGGCTGTTGAACGGGGCAATAGGGCGGTTTCGCGGGGCGTTGAACTGGGCGAACAGATGGATGAAACGATAAAAAGTCTGGCCTCGGTCGTTCAGGAGACGGCTGATTCGGCTCTTCAGATTTCTGCGTCCAGCCAGGAACAGCTTATCGGGGTGGAGCAAGTTGTCGAAGCCATGCGGGTAATTCAGGAAGCTGTTAGTCAAAACATGGAAGCGGCACGACAGCTTGAAGCATCCGTTCATGATCTTGCGGACCTGAGTGAGTCTCTTAGGAGACTTTCGGAGTCCTTCAAGGTTTAATCGTGCGGGGTGGTGAGATGCGCGATGACGAGTTAATGGCCACATTGCTTGAGGCCTTTCGGGAAGAAGCTAAAGAAAGGCTAGAAGCCCTTTACTCCTTTACCGATGCTCTGGAGACCGGCGGCCATTCCCTGGACAGGATTGATGCGGCCTATCGTGAGGCTCACAGCCTTAAGGGTGCGGCTCGGGCCGTCGGCTTGGCCGAAGTGGTTCGGGTATGTCAGGATCTTGAGAGTTTTATCGGTCGGTTGAGGGAAGGCGGAGGAGAAGCATCCCGGGAAGTCGTTGAGGAACTCTATCGTTTCGTAGGGGAAATAGAATTGGGCATATACGGGCCGAAAATGGAATCCCGGGTCTTGCACAATGTGACAAAGAGGGATCGTAAAGAAATTTCCGAGGAGAAGAAAGCTCGCAAAGAGGTTGTTAGCCCCACGCCCTCCCCCGGAAAAAGCATTTCCGGGCCCTTTTATGAACCGGCAGAAACGGTAAGAGTAAACGTTCAGCGTCTTGACGTTCTGCTCAAAAGGGCCGAAGAATTCATACCGATCAAACTGGCCTATTCGGAATATGCCGGAGAATTAAAAAGGCTCTATTGGTTCGTTGAAGATGTGAGAAACCGCCGTGGTGAAGACCCGGATCTGTCTTACATTGAAAGCATTCTTCAAAAGCTGTCTCTTCGTGTGGAATCCACGTCACGTCAACTCGATCTCCTTGTGGAGGATCTGCTGGATCGGGCAAAAAACGTTCTGATGCAACCCTTTTCCGTCTTGTTTCAGGGCATGGGCAGGATGGTGAGGGAGCTTGCCCAGGAGCTCGGGAGGGAGGTGGTCTTTACCGTTGACGGCGAAGACATAGAAATCGATCGGCGGATTCTTGAGGAGTTAAGGGATCCCGTAATTCATCTGCTGAGAAATGCCGTGGATCACGGAATTGAGGATCCCGCAGAAAGAATTCGTTTTGGCAAGGATCGGCAGGGCCATGTCGGGGTAATAATCAGACGAGAGGAGGCAAGGAAGATTTCGCTGATTGTAAAAGATGACGGGAAGGGTATATCGGCAAAAAAAGTAAGAGAAAAGGTCGTGGAACTTGGGCTGACCGATCAGTCCAGTCTGGGTGCAATGGATGAGGCTCAAGTGCTTCAGTTCATTTTTTATCCGGGTTTTTCCACAAGTTCGACCGTCACGGAGCTTTCCGGGCGGGGCCTCGGCATGTCCATTGTGAAAGAAAAGATCGAATCCGTTGGGGGCACCGTATCGGTTTCGAGCAGAGAAGGTTTCGGGACTGAGTTCTTGATCGAGCTTCCTGTCTCGCTGGCGACATTTCGAGGAATCCTCGTCAAGGATTCAGGACAGCGTTTTATTTTACCTACCCACAGTGTTGATGCCGTTATAAGGCTCGGAAGTTCTGATAAGGATGTGGTGATCGGCAGGATCAGGTCCGTGAAACACAACGGTCGAGTAATCCCGGTACAAAGGCTTGGAGTGGTGCTCGGGCTTGAAAGGGCCTCCGGAAGGGATAGTCGTGAACCTTCCGTTGCATTAGTGGTAAACGCATCCGGCGCCACGGCCGCTTTCCTTGTGGAAGAGATTGTAACAGAGCAGGAGGGGTTAATAAAGAGCCTTGGACCCCATCTACAGGGCATTCCTTTTGTTTGGGCGGCTACCGTTTTGGGAAGCGGAGAAGTGGTACCCGTTCTGACCCCTGGTGATCTCATAAGATTTCTGCAAGGAAGACCCGTGGCTACCGAGGAGGTTGGGGTGTACGATGAGGAAACCGGTACTAAAAAAAGAAAGAATGTCCTCGTAGTGGAAGATTCCATAACATCGAGAACGTTGTTAAAAAATATTCTGGAGGCTTCGGGTTTTGGTGTGGTAACGGCCGTTGACGGGCTTGAAGCCCTGTCCATGCTGGAAAATTACGAGATTGATCTGGTAGTTTCGGATGTGGAAATGCCTCGTATGAACGGGATCGAACTGACCAGAAGGATCCGTGCCAGTGAAAAGATGCGAAACCTTCCAGTTATTCTCGTCACGGGGCTGGATTCTCCAGAAGATCGGGAACGCGGACTGGAAGCCGGTGCCGACGCTTATATCGTCAAGACCGACTTCAGGCAAACAACCCTGCTGGACGTAATAAAAAGGTACGTATGAACAGGAAAAGGAGACTTCTCATCGTCGATGATTCCCCCACTTGGAGGGATTGCCTTGAGCATATTTTTGAAAAGGACGGATATTTTGATGTGGTAGGGACGGCCGTTGACGGTTTGGATGCCATTGAGAAAACCCGCCTTCTTGCCCCCGATGTAATAACCATGGATATAGAAATGCCCCGTATGAACGGAATTGAGGCATCCAGGAAGATAATGGAATTTCATCCAGTTCCGATAATAATCGTTAGTGATTTCTGGGAGACGGAATCGGTGAAAAAAGCCTTTGAGGCCATGGAGATAGGGGCGGTAGCGGGGATTCAAAAGCCCAGTATGATTGTTTCGAATACTATCGGAAAAAAAGAGATATTGAAGCTTGTGAAAACAGTAAAACTTATGTCGGAAGTGCCAGTGATAAAACGGGGCAAACTTCGGCGGAAAGACAAACCCAAAGAAGACGAAGGAATTGCGGCTTCGTTGGAACCGGCTTTGGCCGTAGAAGTTGTGGTAATAGGTGCATCAACAGGTGGCCCCGTAGTTCTTAAAGAAATTTTTTCACGGCTTCCCTCGGACTTCCCTTTGCCCATTGCCGTTGTGCAACACATTGCCCCAGGTTTCCTTCCGGGGTTCATCAAGTGGCTGGAACAGGCGTCCCCTTTGCGCTTTTCAGTAGCCTGCTATGGGGAGAAGCTTTTACCCGGTAGCGTTTATCTTGCCCCCGATGGCGCTCACATGGAGCTTGACCGCGAATTGGTTGTCCACCTCACAGACGGACCGCCCGAGCACGGCGTTAAACCTTCCGTTTCGGTCCTTTTCAGGTCGGTTGCGAAAAATTTAGGTCCCCGTGCACTGGGGGTGCTTCTTACGGGTATGGGAAGGGATGGGGCAGAGGAGTTACTTGCGATGTGCAGGGCCGGTGCAATAACAATTGCTCAGGATGAAGAAAGTTCTCTTGTCTTCGGCATGCCGGGAGAAGCGATTCGCCTGGGTGGTGCAGCAATGGTGCTTCCGCCACATGAAATAGCGAAATCTCTAAAATTTCTGGGTGAGAAAGTAAAAAAAGGTGAGGGAGATCTGGAGAACCATGAACCATAATGCCAGGATTTTTTATGGAAAGAGGATGAAGATTTTGATTGTCGAGGACAGTAGGACTCAGGCGGTTCATTTGAAATCTCTTTTGGAACGGAACGGTTATGACGTGATCTGGGCGGAGAACGGTAAGACCGCGTGGGAGGCAATAGAGCAGGATCCCCCGGATGTTGTCATCACGGACATCCTTATGCCCAAAATGGACGGTTACGAACTCTGCAGAAAAATCAAAGTTGATGAAAGTACCCGTCATATTCCCGTTATTCTTGTAAGCAGGCTTTCAGACCCTGAAGACATCATTAAGGGAATTGAGTCGGGAGCCGACAACTTCATTACCAAGCCCTATGATGAGGACGCTTTGGTCGCCAGGATTGATTACATTTTCGTTAACATGAGACTACGGCGGGAGAAACGGTCTGAAATGGGGCTTGAAGTGTTTTTTGGTGGGAAAAAACACTTCATAACAGCGGATCGTATTCAGATGCTCGATCTTCTGCTGTCCACTTACGAGGAGGCGAGACGGCGGACAACCGAGCTGGAGAAGGCTCACAAGGAGCTCCAGGAGGCTTACAGGAGAATAAGAACCCTTGAAGGAATTCTCCCCATTTGCAGCGGTTGCAAAAAGATACGTGATGAGCAAGGTGTATGGCATTCTCTGGAAGAATACATTGGGAGTAGATCCAATGCCCGCTTTTCTCACGGACTCTGTCCGGAATGTGCCGAAAGGCTTTATCCCGAGTACTTCAAGAAAAAACCCGTTTAATTACGGAGCCTGAGTCAATGAGCGATCTTAAAAGAATTATGATTGTTGAAGATAGTACCACTCAGGCTTTACATCTCAAGGCCATATTGGAATCTATGGGCTATGAGGTGAAGATTGCTTCTAACGGTCGTGTTGCCCTGGATATGCTGAATGAGGATTTCTGCCGCGTAGTTATAACCGACTGGATGATGCCGGAAATGGACGGGATTGGATTCTGCAGGTCCTTGAGAAGTCGCGATCTGCCCGGCTATGTCTATGTGTTTATCCTCACGGCAAGGGATAATCTAGACGATCTGGTCGAAGGACTTGAAGCGGGTGCCGACGATTATCTTACCAAACCGGTAAACCCTGTGGAACTGGCTGCCCGGCTAAAAACGGCAAAACGAATATTGGATCTGGAAAGTTCGTTGAAACAGCAGAAGGAAGAAATAGCCCGCATGGCCATAACAGATCAGTTGACGGGGCTTTACAACAGAAGGTATTTCAATGAACAATTGCCGTTGATGATCAGAGCAGCGGTACGGTTTGAGCAGCCTCTGTCTTTGATTATGACAGACATCGACCACTTCAAATCGGTGAACGACACTTACGGACATCAAGCAGGCGATGCGGTACTTCAAAAATTCGCCGAGATTATCAGGTCTTCTTTGAGGGCAGGAGTGGACTGGGCGGCTCGCTTCGGCGGCGAGGAGTTTGCCGTTGTCATGACGAATACGGCTTTGAAAAGTACTGAAGTTGCGGCAGAACGACTCAGACTTCTTGTGGCACACTCTCTTATTTCCATTCCTTCTGGCGATAAGCTCCGCATTACGGCAAGCTTTGGGGTGGCTTCGATCAAGCCCAATTCGGCGGATGAGCTCACGATGGAAAAGCTCGTTGCCGCCGCCGACGAGGCTCTTTATAGGGCAAAGAGAAGAGGAAGGAATCGAGTTGTTACCGCCGTTTTGTAAGCGATTTCCGTTTTTCCAAAATTTGTTGGAAGCACATAATGTGTCCGCTGTTGTAGCACATTAGTTGTCCGGTTCATACTGTATCTAGGGCGTCTAGAGTAGTGAGCACCCGAACATTTGCTCGTTACGCCAGGTTTATGAAGAGGATTCTGTTGAAGATTTGTTGGGCAAGAGACTGAATCGGGCATCATCCAGAGCGGCTCGGGTGGATTTGGGTAAAAAACCATTTCAGAAGGCAGGACTTATAAAGAAGGCCCCTGGAAGGGAAAAACATCGTAAGCATAGGGACAGATCTGGTTGGTCCGGTATGATGCTTCATCAGGATGGAAGTACTTACGAATGGGCCCCCGGTAAGAAATGGGATCTCATAATCACCATAGATGATACAATCAATGAACATTATTCAATGTTCTTTGTTGAAGGGGAAAGAACGCTGAGCAGCTTCCGAGACGTTATGGAAGTTATTGAGAGAAAGGGTTCATTTTCGTCTTTATATACAGACAGAGGGAGTTATTACCACTACGCCCCAAAACGGGAGGTAAAGTAGATAAGTCAAGGCTTACTCAATTTGGAATATTCAGATGATTCCTTTCCAGACATTAAAAAGGATAAAAAATTGGCTGCGGGGAAGCGCATCCGACGAGCTACATGGCGGGCCTATTCTCGGCGCCCAGCCTTGAGTACCGCCAACAAGGACTAATACCAATGGCATATAAAATCACACCTCCACCCTTGCCATCTCTACAACCCAAACTCGGACAGTTTATGTGCTACAAAAACATGACAATTAATGTGTTGCTAACACATTGTACCTGCTCACCTTTACACGTAATACCTGATGTGCTAGAAGACAGGCCGCTTGTTTCTTGTTCGTAGATATTTTTAGAACTTACACTATTTTCCTATACGGAGGGTCCAGATGAGTAATAATCTTTTTTCATTTTCGATAACTGTTATAGCCTTCAGTTTGTTTATTGTCTGTCCCCGTATGGCTGCAATGACCAATTTGATAACGAAGCATTTTGGTTTTTCGGTTTACTGGGTCGTTATAATAGGAACTTTAGTGAGTGCTCCTCTGCTAGTGGTGATGACGTGGATCATAAAACAATGGGGGCTTGTTGGTGGATTAGGGTTTGCCATACTAACTGATTTGCTTTCAGTAGTTGTCATAGGTACAGTAAATACTAAGGTGGCTATTGAAACATTTATAATTGCTTTATTTGTTGTTTTGGGCAATCGTATAGCCATGTGGTTATCAGCCAAGTTCTTTTAAACTCTTGATGCTTGATTGACAATACCGGATGCTAGAGGTTTGTCTTGAAATTTATTATGGGTCTTCTTCCCACACTGAAGTAGTTAAAGCCGGCTGATGACATAACATCCGGGCTGAATACGTTTCTAAGGTCAACAAAGATTGGAGTTTTCATAAGGCTTTTGAGTTTTGATAAATCGAGGTTTTTGTATTCGTTCCAATCTGTTATCAAAACCACTACATCGGCATCTCTACAAGCTTCATACTTATCTTTAAAAAATTTTACTTCTTGGGGTAGCAAACGCTTGGCTTCATTTATTCCTTCGGGGTCGTGAGCCTTCACTTCTGCCCCATGTTCGATCAAAGCCGGTATTATGGTAAGAGACGGAGCTTCTCTCATATCGTCCGTATCGGGCTTGAAGGTTAACCCTAAAATAGCGATACTTTTTCCTTCTTCTGAGCCTCCTAGGGCTTGTCTGATTTTTCTGACCATACGGGCCCGTTGAGCTGCATTCACTTCCACAACCGCTTCCACAATTCTACAGGCTACTCCGTTTTCCTGAGCAATTCTCAGAAGAGCCTTTGTGTCTTTTGGAAAGCAGGATCCCCCGTAGCCAGGACCCGGCTGCAGAAATTTGGAACCTATTCTATGATCAAGTCCCATCCCTTTTGCAACATCGATAACATCAGCTCCAACTTCTTCGCACAAGTTAGCTATTTCGTTTATAAAGCTTATCTTGGTGGCAAGGAAAGCATTGGATGCGTACTTTGTCAGCTCGGCTGTTTCAATGCCTGTAAATATAATGGGCACTCCTTTACTTTCTAGAGGTCTATAAAGAGCAGCCAACAAATTTCTGGCTTTCTCCGTTTCGGCGCCAACAACTACTCTATCTGGGTTAAGAAAATCGAATACCGCTTCACCTTCTCTTAAAAACTCCGGATTACTCGCTACGTCAAATTCTGCTAAAGGGTTTGTTTCTCTGATTATTCGAGCAACCTGTCGCGCTGTACCTACAGGAACCGTGCTTTTTATAGTTACTAAAGTATATCCATTGAGAAAATGAGCGAGTTCTTTGGCAGCTTCAAATACATAGGTAAGATCGGCATATCCGTCACCCCTTCTGGATGCTGGAGTGCCCACGGCAATGAAAATTACGTCAGAATTGGGAACAGAATCGGCGAGATTTACTGAAAAATTCAGTCTTCCAGAAGACTTGTTTCTTATAACAATTTCCTCCAGTCCGGGTTCATAGATGGGTAAAGAACCCTTTTCAACTAATTCTATTTTCTTTTTGTCTTTGTCAACACAGGTTACTGTATGACCAAATTCAGCAAAACCGGCTCCACTAACCAGGCCGACATATCCTGTGCCAATTATCGTGATTTTCATATATTCTCCTTTTTTTTGTTCTTTCACAATTGTGCTGAACTTTTTATAAGAAACATCTTGGTTTTTCAATAAACCTTACAATGGAGGCTGATTTATGAATAGCTTCAATACAATAGCTCATATGGAAATGGACCACCAATTGTACAGATATCATAGCCTTCAAGCTCTGGGAAGATATCTAGGAGTAGATATAGATAGATATCCTTATTCTTGGAAGATACTTATAGAAAATCTTTTAAGACATGAAGATGGGGAAATAATTTCCAGAGATGGAATTTTGAAAATATTAGATGCCTTTGAAAATGGGGATTCTACCGTGGAGGTTCCTTTTTATCCATCTCGAGTAATTCTTCAGGATTTTACGGGTGTACCCGTAATGGTTGATCTGGCTGCCATGAGAAACGTGATGCATGAATGGAATCTGGAGCCATCTCTTATAAGTCCGTCCGTACCCACTCATCTTGTAATCGACCATTCCGTTCAGGTAGACGCATGGGCCTGCGATGATGCTCTAAAGATAAACATGAAAAAAGAGTTTGAAAGAAATGAAGAAAGATACCGCTTTCTAAAGTGGGCACAAAATGCCTTTGACAATTTTTTTGTGGTTCCGCCCGGGAAGGGAATTATTCATCAGATTAATGTTGAACATCTGGCAAACTTGGTCTGGGTATCTGAAGATGAGCCACCCATGGTGTTTCCTGATACTGTGGTAGGTACGGATTCTCACACGACCATGGTCAATGGATTAGGTGTTGTAGGGTGGGGAGTTGGAGGCATTGAAGCTGAAGCTGTGATGTTAGGGCAACCATACTACTTTCCTGTGCCCGAAATAGTGGGTGTAAATTTGGTCGGTAGTTTGCCCCCCAAAGCCACAGCAACAGACGTTGCTCTCCTGATTACTGAAACCTTAAGAAGGATTGGCGTAGTTGGAAAATTTGTGGAATTTTTTGGTCCTGCATGGTCCTCTATGTCTTTGAGTAATAGAGCTACCATAGCAAATATGGCTCCTGAATATGGAGCTACTATGGGATTTTGTCCTGTCGATGAGGAAACTATTTCCTTTCTAGGGAATACGGGGAAAAGAAAAACGCCTTTAAACATTGTAGAGCGGTATCTTAAAAAGCAAAGACTCTTTGGTGGCTATCCTGACCCTGCAAAAGTACTTTTTAGCGATGTGATAGAGATAGATTTATCAAAAGCTGTCCCCTCTCTTGCGGGGCCCAAAAGACCTCAAGATCGGGTAGATTGTGAAAAATTATCCAGCATTTTTTCAAGGATTCTAGCCGCTCCAAAGGAGCAATTTGGATATGGGCTTGATCCAGATAAACTTAATCAACGTGTAAGGGTACAATCAAGAGGGAATTCATACGATTTGAAGCATGGTTCTGTTGTGATTGCGTCCATTACAAGTTGCACCAATACATCAAATCCAGAGCTTATCATAACTGCGGCCTTGCTTGCAAAGAATGCTGCACAAAAAGGGGTAAAGCCAAAACCGTGGGTGAAAACAAGTTTCAGTCCTGGCTCCAGGATTACCACAGAGTATTTAAAGAATTTGGGTCTTTTGAAGTCACTGGAAACATTGGGATTTCATGTAACATGCTATGGATGTGCAACCTGTATTGGTAACAGC
>JALXAE010000135.1 GCA_026992355.1 Syntrophobacterales bacterium
TTCTCGCCCTGGGAACCCTGGTCTATCTTTACTGGGGACCTGCCTTTTACAGGTGGTATTTCAGCCTCGCTGCTCCCGGGAGATAACCCGGCTTTGCGCTTGTCCTTCCCATACTGCTGAAGCATCTTGGAATACTTCCTTTTGAACATGTAACGTTTTAGCATGTCTTATTTTTGATCTCAATCCCGGTGGTCCGATGCTCGAAGACGATGGAAAGAACAAACCCCTTTGAGCGGAGAAAATCGGATGATGGGTTTTATGAAGTATTGCCCCGGTTGAGGAGGTTGAGGAGGGAAGGTTGAAGAGGTTGAGGAGGTTGAAAGGGTTGAGTGCTTTTTCATTCTACCCCTTGTCCCTTTTGCCTTGTCTCTTGCGGCTTAAATCGCGGGGGGGCGGGGCCCCCAGGTTCCTGAAGCAGGATGGAAAAACCAGGATGGAGAGTACAAGGGAGCATGTATTTATTATGATGCTTGCCTCTATATTGGTCAGGTACCTTCATCAAACCCGGGAAGGCCTGAATATAACAGTACCGGAAGGAGAAACGTACCTGTCACAGCTCTCTTCGATAAAGGTGACGGTCAACAAAAAAGGGCAGTGTTTTAAGGAACCTTCCGGCATCGGAAAAGCAAAGTCACTTCTTGAGGCCATCTCGGGTAGTTTGCCAGAGGTTCTTTCTGCAAGAAAATACCGTGTAATCACAAGAAAAAAGCTCTTCAAATGAAATATTTCCCCTCAAATATCGATATGATATCATCACTAAAGATATTTTCCTATTGGGTGAACTTCCGTTATATGATCGTTGAAAGAAAGTCGGCATGTTTTCTCTTTCGTTTTCATTATTTGCCAACCCATATAAGCTCGATGTCATCTATCTTTTTAAACTCCGGATTCCCGGTGATTACTTTAGCGTTTAGCTCGAGAGCCAATGAGATACAAAAGGCGTCAGCGTATGACACGGCATAGCTTGCTTTAATTTCAGCAGCCCTCTTGATTCTGTGCCAGTTTGGATGGACGTATTTAATCGGAAACAAATCCTTATTGATCCAAAGATTCTCGGCTTCGCCTTTGAGACCACTTTTTGCCAAGCGATAATATGTCTCTCCGAAATTGATGCTGCTCATATAAACGTCATCTTTTTTCAGGTGTTTCTCAACGACTTCGTGATGAGCCTCTCCTGTCAGCCACTTAATGAGTGCATACGTGTCCAGCACGATTATTTCCATTTCTCGAGTTCCCGATCCTTCATGCGTTCTTTAAGAAGCTCGTCAGTGGTATATTTACCTTTTAGTAGCCCTTTGAGATCTTCCCAGTGACGGACTCTTACAGCATCAGCGACGGGCTTCATCACAACTTTGTCATCTTCAACCGTTACTTCCAGTACTGTTCCTTTCTTGAGTCCGAGTTGTTGCCTGATGTTCTTGGGAATAACGACCTGGCCTCTTTCGCTTAAAGTAGCCCTCATAAAGAACCTCTTTCTTACTTTATTTAATGCTCTTACTATAATATCAGATCTTATTTTGAAATCAAATAAATACTGGCATCCCAAGCTGTTGATTTGAGCTTCTGAAAGATTCGACTGGTTATGTTACAGAAGTTTCAAGACTGGAGTAACAAATACGAGTAAAAGATGGCTGAGAGATGGGCTTTGGCGGGGGAGGGAGTGTTGCAAAATGTATGATTGTAACGCCATCGCTGGTTGACTGGGTGACATCTGTATCCTATTATTAAGGATGACAGATTAGGAGGATAAAATATGAAAATCAAGAAGACTGTCGTAATCTCCTCAGAGCTGTGGGATGAAATACAGGGGCTCTCTGATAACTTCAGTGCCCTCGTTGAGACTGCACTCAGAGAATATCTCAGACGCAGAAAGATTGAGGACGCAAAAAAAGCGTTCGGTTCCTGGACTAGAGATAGAGAAACCCTGGAAATTGTCGAGGAGATAAGAGAAGATGATTCGAGAAGGAAAACCCTCGGTCTTGATTGATACCGATGTGGCAATAGACTTTTTGCAGGGGAAAGAATATGCGAAGAAACTGCTGGAAGGATTGTGGGAAAAGGACACGGCCCATATTAGCATATTATCGGTGTATGAGCTCTTTGCAGGGATGAGGGAGAAGGAAAGAAAAGCGACACACGATTTCATTGAAGCATGCAAAATAGAAAACCTCGCTCTTGATATCGTATCTGAGGCAGGAGAACTTTACAGGGGATACCGAAAGAAAGGAGTGACTCTAACACCGATAGACTGTCTCATCATGGCCACTGCCGCTTGCAGAAGCTTAAAGATTGCTACAAGAAACTTTAAACACTATCCTGAAAAAAATCTTTTACTCTTCAAGGAAAAGTAGACGATGAGAAAAGAGTATAACTTTTCAGAGATGAAAGGTCGCAACAATCCTTATGCGAAGAAACTCAAAAAACCGATCCCTTCCGCATTGGTGTGGATATAATCGAGTACTTCAGGGAAATGTCCCAGGATACTGGAACACCTTATCGGAACTTGATTAACCTTTCCTTAAGGGATTGTGTGCAATCTCGTCGAAGAATTTCCATAAATTGGGATTCGGACATAGCTAAGTCCACATGAGATCCGCCATCCGGGGGAGTACTATCTTAGTAGATGCCGTGTCGATTGAGGTATGTTGGCAATGCGACTCGTGAATCTCGACAATCTGCCCGAAGATGTCATGGCCAACGTCGAGAAGGACTACCGGGTTTGTGTCCGCATGCTGGCGCGCACCAAAACCAATGAGAAAGACCTATGAACACCCCCTAGCGGCGCATTCCCCATCCTCGGCATATGGCACAATTATAGGCGGGGTGGAGTTAGCCGCCCTGGTTCTGGCGGTGTCCTGAGCCTGCCGAAGGGATGTAGCGTTTGAGAACCGATATGGGTGCTCCGCTGGCACTGCCTCTGTGCCAGTCATTGTCGCATAGTGGTCGGTAGTTCATCTGCCCGTGACATCTGCAAGCTAATGTGCTTGATCTCTCATGTTTAACTTGCCAGGATAGAGGATATCATATATCTTATATATAAAACGACCGGAAAAAGGAGGCCACAAATGCCAAAAGTCCTTGTATCACTCCCAGAGGACCTGGTGAGGCGAATGCGATCCCTTATTCCAAATAGAATGCGAAGCAAGGTCATCGCTAAGCTGCTGGAAGAAGAACTTGCCAGGCGTGAGGAAGAATTGTACCAATGTGCCACTGAGGTCGAGAAGGACGAGGCGCTCAACAAGGAAATGGATGAATGGGAGGCTACTGTAGGAGATGGAATTGAACCTGAGTCGTGGTGAGATCTACTGGGTAAATCTGGATCCTACCAAAGGCTCCGAAATCCGAAAAATGAGGCCCTGTGTATTAGTGGGAGCAACTCCGATAAACCGGGCAAGGAGGACTGTCGTTGTTGTTCCACTATCTTCCGCCACCGCTACGGCCAGGCCGCCGCTGACTGTCAGCGTAACGTGTCTTGATCGGCCCGGCGTGGCCGTGTGTGACCAGATTAGAGCTGTGGACAAAACCCGGCTAGTCCAGCACATAGGGTCACTGCCAAAATCCGAACTGGCTAACCTGGATGACGCGTTACGGCAGGTTCTCTCGTTGTAAAGATACAGGCGAACTAAGCAGACTTAGACCAAAAACTTCCTGACACAAGACTCATTTAATTCCGATTGGCCCAGATACCGGGAGCACAACCTTCCAAGGCAGCGGATCCGCAAGCAAAATTTAGGATACAATCCTTCGGCGGGCTCAGGACTCCGCCCTTCGACCCTTCGACCCTTCGACCCTTCGACCCTTCGACCCTTCGACAAGCTCAGGGCAGCGCAGGCTCAGGGCAGCGCAGGCTCAGGGCAGCGCAGGCTCAGGGCACCGCTTTGCTTTGAAACCGCAAAGACGCAAAGAAAAATTTTTTTCATTTTTCCAATCGCCGGCCGGCGATTGCAGAAATGAGCTCTGCCGCGTTGCGGCAAGCTGTTCTCACCTAAAACTTAACACTTAAAACTTAAAACGTAACTCAGGGCCAAAGGTCCGCCTCCGGAGGATTGTAAATCCGCCTCTGGAGGCCCGAAGATCCGCCTCCGGAGGATCGAAGATCCACGTCTGGAGCGTCAGAGATCCGCCTCTGGCGACTGAAAACGGACAAATTGCGGCACGAAAATTGTGACACGTGCTTCAAGTGAAGTATTCTAAAAAGCGTAATTGAGGTTACGAATCAAATGAGGAAAGGCGAGGCATAAGCAATCTTCGAGGAGAACACTGGTGACTTGATAGCCAATCAAGAACGAGACTTTATCCCAAATTTCCAAAAGAAACTAAAAACTTGCAACTTCGGTGATTCAGCCATTTCATTTGAGTATATTCAGTACATCAAAAGGGCAGAGGATCCTGTCGACAAATATTTCATTCATCGCTTTCAAGGCAGCATAAGCACTTCGAATTTAAGTCACAGGACAAAAATCTACCACTTTGTTTTTTGTTTTTGTTCCCTCCATAACGCCCTTTGTTTTTGTTCCCTTTTGATCCTTTGTTGCATCACCAATTGTGTTTTCTTTTCTATACACTCTGCTTCTATGACCAATTCTGAGCACAAGAACAACCACCTTTTTCTCCCCTTCGGCAGGCTCAGGACACCGCTCAATCCTACAAACCAGTCTATACGCGCCTAACCGGCATCTCCACAATCCCCCAGGATTTCCACGAAGGGGCTTTACAAATCACCGTGGATCCTCACCCCTGGCTATACGTTCTCTAAGCTACGTGAGGATCTCTCTTGCTACCTTTTTGTCCAATTTTGACAATTGTTTTCTGGCTGTGTCTGAGAACTTAGTCGTCCAGCCCAGGCTCACGCTCCACTTCCTCAATGCTGTATGTCCGTTCTTTCCCGTTCCTGATGCGGTCTAGAACCTTCCCGGCAAGATAAATGTCCTCTAAATCATCCAGATGACGCAAAATAGCTTCCCTATCATAGGAAGACTTCGTTCGTCCGGTCTTCCTTGCAAGCGCATCAAGCTTTTTTCAACCTCGGATGGCGATCGCAATGCCTACATGATGTCTCTGCACCTTCTTCGATTTTGCTATATATGTATGGCACATATTAACCACAACCCCGATATCTCAAGTTAACTAAAACCTCTAAGGTTAACAATCTTGATTCCTTTCTTTGAGTACATCTTTAAATGTTTATCAGTCGTATAGATCCTTTTGCAACCCACATGGAGTAACGAAGCAAGTATAAGCGCATCCATTGCCGGAATGCCAATACCGTGGCTCAACTTAGCGGCCATGGAAAGACTTTGAGGGGTTAACCAGACCACCACGCACGCTTCCGAAATTGACTCCAAAAGCGCCTCGACCTTTCTTATTGTGCCTTTTAATCCGAGTCTGCGAAGCTCGAAAAGACAAAGACAACTCACCACCGCCTCGATTTCACCCTCTACAAGACTTTTCCAGACTTCCGTGGCTCGTGGGTTGCCCCGGAGAAGTTCGACGAAGAATCCCGTGTCAAATCCTGTCATCGAGACGCCCCCTTTCCAGCTCTTCAAGGGCATCATCAGAGACAAGGTTCTCTCGTGCCATCATTAATATTCTTTCCGCGTGTTTCTTTTTTCGTCCCTCTCTAATGTATTCTTCGAGGCTTTTAGCCACGAAGCGGGAGACAGATACACCTTCATCTTTTGCGTATCTTTTGATTTCCTCGGCCAGTTTATCCGGTAGGTGTACCGTTATGCGCATCATCCTCTCTCCTTTCCTGAAGATATTATGAGCATATATGATGCGCTTAATAAAGTCAACACAATTGACAAATTACCACATAAAGACTAAACTAAGTTAAACTAAATCCCTTGAAAGGGAGTTGAGAATGCCGGTGGTAAATATACATGAAGCTAAGACTAACCTTTCAAGGCTTGTGGAGGAGGCCTTAAAGGGTGAGGAAATAATTATTGCAAAGGCTGGAAAGCCTCTGGTCAAGCTTGTTCCCTAC
>JALXAE010000136.1:0-411 GCA_026992355.1 Syntrophobacterales bacterium
TTCCTATTCTCCTGAAGCCAGGGGTAGGTGTGAAAGGATGTTTTTAACCCACCAGAATAGACTACCGAAGGAGTTGGCCTATCACGGGATCACCGATATGGAAAAGGCAAATAAATACCTGAAAACAATATATCTTCCTGCTTTTAATAAAGAATTTGCACAGCCAGCCATGGAGGAAGGCTCTGCCTTCATTCCCTATGTGGGAAATGACCTTAAAGATATACTCTGTGAACAACATGAAAGGATAGTGGGTAACGACAACTGTGTATCCTTTCGGAAAATGAAATTACAAATTCCTCCTAATGCTTATCGGATGCATTACGTCAAAGCGAGAGTAAGGGTGCATAGATATCCCGACGGGACTATGGCAGTTTTCCATGGTCCACGAAAGCTTGCAGAATACACTGCTAA
>JALXAE010000136.1:421-1666 GCA_026992355.1 Syntrophobacterales bacterium
GGGCGCCTCCGACGAGCTACATGGCGGGCCCATTCTCGGCGCCCCCTTATTAAGCACAGCCAACGTGGAGTAATACCGATGGCATATAAAAAAACCTCCACCTCTGCCATCGCTACAAACCATAATCGGATAATCTGTGTGCTACAAAAACCGGACAATTAATGTGTTGCTAACATTTTTTGTTTTCGTTCTTGACAGAGTTGTATTTTCCAACCTATATGTGGTATAAATATTGTGATTTTAGTTGATTGTTTGAACCTCTGAAATAGTGGAGGGCTAAAAATGAAGGGGCTTCTTTCAATAGTATGTGCTGTGTTGATGGCTTTTTCGCCTGCGATGGTAGCTGCAGGAACGGGCGTAAAGTTGATTCCGACTAAAAAGGTTGAATTATTAAATGCTGGAAAAGCTAGAGCAGTAAAGAACCCAATTCCTCTTCCCGAAAATACGGTGATGATGTGTGAGGGTACCTGCCTGGTTCATGGACCGTTTATTCAGCTCGCAGCTCACGATAAATCAGTCTTTGCTGTTACTACGGGTTCTTCACAATGGCATCTTATGGTAAAGGAAGGGGCTGTAGATTTTGCTTTGATTAACGATAAGGTTTCTCTAGAAGTTCGAACACCCAGAGATTCCTATACTGTAATGCCTGCTTTTGAAGCTGCTGCCACGGGTTCTGAGCCGGTTAGGGGAACAGTAATAGTAAGAAACGGGAAGAGCCAAATTAAGGTCTCTGAAGGTGCTATAAAGGTGATCTCTTCGTCGGGTGAGCAAATTGTTCGCCAGGGAATGTCTCTTCAGTTGGCTCAAGTAGAAATGCCTGCTGAGGGAGGTGCCGCTGGGGGCAGCTTCTGGGCAAGTTTGTCCAGTGCTCAAATTGCCGCGATAGTGCTTGGTGGTACGGCAGCTGCTGGTCTCGTAAGTTGGGGAATATACGAAGCAGTAAGCGGCGGTGGGGGTGAAGAGAGCCCCTTTTAACCCTTAGATGATTGAGATTATTAAAAAGCAACACCTTTTTTTGGGTGTTGCTTTTTCTATTTTGAAGCTGCGGAAACTGGAGGAATGATTCAAAATGTGTAGAAGACTTTACCTGTTATGGATTGTTGCTCTTGTCATTGTTAGTGGATGCGCTGCTTCATCGGGTCTTAAGCCCACTGCAAGTTTGGAAGAAGTACTTGCAGAACAGCAAAGTGAACAGGCCAACAAAATCAAAGACTTTAACAGGGCATTATTTTCTTCCGTTAGTTC
>JALXAE010000137.1 GCA_026992355.1 Syntrophobacterales bacterium
TTACATCAAAGGCGTAATAAAGTGTTTTCGTATTATCCGGCGCAATAGATTTGTTTCCAATGTGTGTGATTTCTTTCCCGGGTCGTTCTTCAATGGGTATTTGATCTCCGCGTGTTTTCATGGAGTCGATGGTTGAACGTGGGGCTGCAACATAAAAGGGTATATTATGATTTTTGGCTAATACTCCCAATGTGTATGTACCTATTTTATTTGCTACATCGCCGTTTGCAGTAATTCTATCGGCCCCTACTATAATCACGTCTATTTTCTTCTTTTGCATTAGGAAACCCGCCGCATTGTCTGTTATTAGTGTTACAGGAATATTGTCTTTCATAAGTTCGTACACGGTTAAACGGCTTCCTTGAAGATATGGTCTGGTTTCGCACGCTATTACCTGAATATTTTTTCCTTCTTCCCAGGCAGCCCGGATTACACCAAGAGCTGTTCCATAACCCCCAGTGGCTAGAGCGCCGGCGTTGCAATATGTGAGCACAGTGCTATCAGGTGGGATTACAGCTTTTCCCCATTTTCCTATAGCCTTATTTATTGCTATGTCTTCTTCTATCAGGGCTTCAGCTTTTTCTCGCAGTTTTTGAACCATTTCTGGAATGTTTTCTGAAAGGTTTTCAACAATTACTGATCTCATTACCTCCACAGCCCATTCCAGATTATATCCCGTGGGTCGAGCCTTTTTGACTCGTTCACAAAGCCTATCGAATTTCTTCAAAAAGGTTTCTGGATCTGAAGCTACAATATTTTTTGCTCCCAGAGCAACTGCTGCCGCACCTGCTAGTCCAACGGCTGGAGCTCCCCTTACTGCCATGTTTTTAATAGCATTAATCGCTTTATCTGGAGTAGTGCAGGCTATGTAAACCTCTTTAGATGGAAGCAACCTTTGATCAAGAATTACAAAGGTATCTCCGTCCCAGAAAAGAGGTCTAACGCTGTTTTCTTTGTTCATTTCACTCCTTCTCCTTTTTACGATTTCCTTCTATACCGAATCATTTTTTATCTCTTTAAGTTTATTTCTGAGCAATTCGTTTACCAATCTAGGGTTTGCTTTCCCCTGGGTTTTTTTCATTACCTGCCCGACAAAAAAGCCGATAACCTTTTCGGCACCTTTTAGATATTTTTCAACCTCTTTTGGGTTCTCTTTTATGACTTCACTCACAACTTTTTCAAGAAAATCAGCATCTGTGACCTGTTTTAACCCTTTTTCTTCAACAATGGTGGAAGCCCTTTTCCCGGTTTCGTACATTTCTTCAAATACACTTTTTGCGATCTTCCCGCTTATGGTCTGATCGTCAATAAGTTCTAGAAGTTCTGCGAGATTGGAAGCCGAAATGGTACTATCCGAAATGGAACAACCCTCTTCGTTTAACTTTCTTAGAAGTTCGGACATTATCCAATTGCTAACCATTTTAGGCTTTGGAAATAGAGATACTACTTCTTCAAAAAAATTTGCCAGGTTTTTGTCCGAAGTCAAAACTTCAGCATCATATTCTGGGAGCTTGTATTGCTGAACGAATCGTTTCCGTTTTGGGCCAGGGAGCTCTGGTAGGGTTTTTTCTATTTCTTCGATCCATGATTTATCAATAGCAATCGGTACAAGGTCGGGATCAGGAAAATACCTATAATCGTGCGCCTCTTCCTTTGTACGCATCCCAACGGTAATACCTTTTGCTGGATCCCAGAGTCTGGTTTCTTGAATTACCTCTTCACCCCGTTCCAACAAAGCTGTTTGCCGTCTTATTTCAAATTCGAGAGCCTTTTGAATGTTTTTAAAGGAATTTATATTTTTCAGTTCGGTTTTTACCCCCAGTTCTTTTTGTCCGATTGGTCTCACGGATATGTTGGCATCACAGCGAAAGCTTCCTTCTTCCATGTTACCATCGCAGATGTCCAGATAGACTACAATGTCTCTCAGGGTCTTTAGGTAAGATGTAGCTTCTTCAGGTGTTCGAATATCCGGTTGGCTCACTATTTCCAGAAGGGGAACGCCAGCCCGATTGAAGTCAACGTAGCTTAGGGGCTTGTTTTCATCGTGAATTAACTTTCCGGCGTCCTCTTCCATGTGTATTCTCACAATGCCTATTTTTCTTGCTCCATTTTTTGTTTCAATTTCAAGCCAGCCATTTTCTGCAATAGGTAATTCATATTGAGATATCTGATAGTTTTTGGGTAGGTCGGGATAGAAATAGTTTTTTCTTGCGAATTGATTTACGGGGGAAATAGTGCAGTTTGTAGCCAGTGCCAACCTTATGGCAAACTCAATTGCCTTCTTGTTGGGAACGGGGAGAACCCCGGGCATTCCAAGACAAATGGGGCATACATTTGTATTTGGTGGCATACCAAATTTTGTAGAACATCCACAGAACATCTTAGTATTAGTAAGCAACTGAATATGTACTTCCAAACCTATTACGGCTTCATAATTCATGGTTTTAAAACTCCTTTGCTACTGAACTGGTATCTTGGTGTTTAACAAAACTATCACGATGAGAGAATATATGCTATAAGCAATTTTATCAAACTGCATGGAGGTTGGATAATGAAGGCCATAGATGCACATATCCACTGTGGTATTCAGGATCGTAGTCCGCCTCAGGACCTGGAATCTTATCTTGCTGAAGCAAAAGGCACAACTATTATAGGCGCAGTAGCGTTTCCACCAGTCATGGAGGTATACGATAGGTTTGACGAAAATTTTTACGACTCACCAGAATGGCAAGAAAAAAGAAATTCTGCGCACGATTATCTTCTTGCTTTGAGCTCATCAACGCATTACGGGAACTTTCGAGTATTCCCTTTTCTATTTATGTGGAATGATTTTAACTACAAGCGTCTTGATGAAGGATTTTATGGAGTAAAATGGCATCGTCATCCTGGAGAACCGGTATATCATTATGATGATCCTAAATGTTTAGAAGCTCTCGGGGCTATTCGAGAAAAAAATTTGCCGATAATCCTGGAAGAAGAATTTTTCAATACTGTAAAGTTTATCAAGGAATACGCTGAGGGAATTAATGTAATTATTCCACACTGTGGCTTGCTAAATGGAGGTTACGAAAGGATTAAAGCGGAAGGACTCTGGGCTCTTTCCAATGTTTTTGCAGATAGCGCTCTAGCACCCACACAAGTAATTGAAAATTTTATTCATACCTATGGCTCGGACAAGCTTTTATTTGGTTCGGATTTTCCTTTTGGATCACCGTTCTTTGAGTTAGAGAAGATTTTAAACCTGGATCTTCTCGATCATGAAAGAGAAGGGATTCTGTTTAGAAATGTGTTAAAGCTCCTTAAAACCTCTCTGGAGGAAGAGGAATATGAAAATAATTTCTCATAGCGACTTTTTTCAGGTTTATACAAATGATCCAGCTGCTGCTCCCAGGCGTATTGAACCGATTGTTGAAGCCCTTGAGGCGGAAGATTTTCCTATTATCGAAGCCTATCCTGCAGGTATGGACGACATTTTGCGTGTTCACACCGAAAGGCATGTGCAAGGTGTTGAAAGACAAGGACTTTACAACATTGCTGCCCTTGCTGCAGGGGGCGCTATTGTTGCTGCAGAGGAGGGTCTGAATGGGCCCACCTTTGCTGTCATCCGTCCCCCCGGTCACCATGCTTCTCAAGATAGTTCGTGGGGATTTTGCTATTTTAACAACATGGCTATTGCTCTTGAGTCCCTGCGAGCTTCAAAAAAATAGAAACCGCTTATGTGCTTGATTTTGACCTCCATTTTGGGGATGGTACTGTAAATATTCTGGAACCTAAAGGTTATGTTACTATTTTCAATCCAGACGCTACCAATAGAAAGGAATATCTGGAATCAATAAAAAGAAGTCTTGAAAGTGTTTCTCCTGATATCATTGGTGTTTCTGCGGGTTTTGATAACCATGTAAAAGACTGGGGCGGTTTACTGGAGACAGAAGATTATTATGAGATTGGTCGAATGATTTATGAAAAAACTCAGAAGCTTGGCTGCGGAAGCTTTGGAGTACTCGAAGGAGGATATAACTTTGATGTTCTTCCTATAAATGTAGTCGCCTTTGTAAAAGGACTTGGTGGAATGTGATTTTAGGGCATCTTTACTATAAAATTTTGCGATTTTTCAATCTGTTTGACAAAATGAAACAGTGGTGAAATATATCTCTTTCTGATAGGTGAATGGGTTACTATATCTGTGCTTACTTGATTGTTCGAATTGCCTTCAATCTTTCTTGAAAGGAGTGGATAATGAAAATTCATGAGTATCAGGCAAAGCAGATATTTGCCAAATACAGTATTCCTGTTTCTAAGGGTAAGGTGGCTTTTAGCGTTGATGAAGCCTTATCTGTTGCAAAAGAGCTGGGGAAGTATCCTGTAGTTTTAAAAGCTCAAATTCACGCCGGGGGAAGAGGAAAAGGAGGAGGTGTAAAGCTTGCTAATTCCGAGAGCGAGGTTAAGGAATTGGCCAGTTCCTTAATCGGGATGACTCTTGTGACTCATCAAACGGGACCCGAGGGAAAGATTGTAAAAAAGATTTTGGTCGAAGAAGGTTTGCCCATTGAAAGTGAACTTTACTTCGGCATGTTGCCGGATAGAGCAACCGGAACAATTGCGGTTATGGTTAGTAGTGCTGGAGGTATGGATATTGAGGAAGTTGCGGCTAAGGAACCGGAAAAAATTATAAAAGTAAACGTGGATCCTTTGTTAGGGTTGCAGCCATATCATGCTAGGCAACTTGCTTTTGGTCTTAAATTGGCTCCTGAATTTGTAAAACAATTTGTTCCAATGGCACTTAGCTTATACAAACTTTTCGTTGAAAATGATTGTTCTCTTGTGGAAATAAATCCTCTTATTACGACTTTTGACGGAAGGTTAATTGCCCTAGATGCAAAAATAAACTTTGATGATAATGGCTTGATTCGTCACAAAGAGTTATTGGAGCTCAGAGATCCGGATGAGGAGGATCCCCTTGAGCTGGAAGCTTCAAAATACAACTTAAATTATATCAAGATGAACGGAAACATAGGAAATATGGTTAACGGTGCAGGCCTTGCCATGGCTACTATGGACCTAATTAAACTGGCGGGGGCTGAGCCTGCGAATTTTCTGGATGTTGGAGGTGGAGCCAGCGCTGAGATGGTGGAAAAAGGTTTCAGGATTATTTTAAGCGACCCAAATGTTAAAGGGGTTTTCATTAACATCTTTGGTGGTATTCTCAGATGCGATGTACTAGCCGAGGGAATAGTGCAGGCTGCGAAAAAGGTTGAAGTAAAAGTTCCGGTGGTAATTCGCATGGAAGGTACTAATGTTGAGAAGGGTCGAGAAATTTTGCAGCAGTCAGGTTTAAACCTTATTGTTGCATCTGATCTCAAAGATGCAGCTCAAAAAGTTGCTGCTATTGCCAGGAACTAGCGGGGAGGTGGGTTTATGAGTATATGGGTTGATTCGAACACTCGACTTCTCGTGCAAGGAATTACAGGCAGAGAAGGACAATTCCACACAAGACAATGTGTTGCTTACGGAACCAAGGTAGTAGCAGGTGTTACCCCTGGAAAAGGAGGTCAGCAATTAGATGATATACCTGTTTTTAACACTGTAAAGGAAGCCGTGGCTGAAACGCAGGCAAATTGCTCCATGATATTTGTTCCTCCCGCCTTTGCAGCGGACGCTATTTTGGAGGCGGTAGATGCAGAGGTTCCCTTGATAGTTACAATTACCGAAGGGATACCTGTTCTGGATATGGTGAAGGTTAAAAATGTGCTCAAACATTCCTCGTCTCGACTAATAGGACCAAACTGCCCTGGGATTATAACTCCAGGTCAGTGCAAAGTAGGTATTATGCCAGGTCCTATTCATACACCTGGCCCCATTGGAGTTGTATCAAGGTCTGGGACGTTAACTTACGAGGTAGTTTATCAATTAACACAGCAGGGCATAGGTCAGAGTACCTGTATAGGAATCGGCGGAGACCCCGTTAATGGAACTAATTTTATTGATTGTTTAAGGGCATTCCAGGATGACCCTGATACAAAGGGAATAGTGATGGTGGGAGAAATAGGAGGATCCGCTGAAGAAGAAGCCGCTGAGTTCGTAAGAAACCATGTGACCAAGCCGGTTGTCGGTTTCGTAGCTGGCCTTACTGCACCTCCAGGCCGACGCATGGGACATGCTGGCGCGATAATTAGCGGATCAAGCGGTACTGCCCAGGCCAAAATAGAAGCTATGGAGGCAGCAGGAATAACTGTTGTTAGAAATCTCGGGGAATTAGGCGAAATTTGCAAAGAAGTGTTTAGTAGCGTTCTATAGTTGTCGCAGTATCATTAATTGCTTAATGAGTCGGGAAATAAAAAGCCGGCCTTGGAAGGCCGGCTTTTTTTATTGTTTTTTTAAAACTAAGCGCTTACAGTAAGAGTGGGGCAATAACGAGCGACACAACAGACATCAACTTGATGAGTATGTTCATGGTTGGTCCTGAAGTATCCTTGAAAGGATCGCCGACAGTGTCACCTACAACAGCGGCTTTGTGATTGTCGGAGCCTTTGCCTCCAAAATGCCCGGCCTCAATGTATTTTTTGGCATTGTCCCAGGCTCCACCACCGTTAGCCATGAAAAGAGCCAGCATCACGCCTGTAAGGGTAGCACCAAGAAGCATTCCACCGAGGGCTTGAGGACCAATGACGAATCCAACAACTACTGGAGTAGAGACCCCCACGAGACCAGGAAGCATCATACGCTTAATAGCTCCTTTGGTAGCGATGGTAACGCATCTTGCTGGGTCGGGTTTGGCTTTTCCTTCGAGAAGTCCGGGAATTTCTCGGAACTGGCGACGAATTTCTTCAACCATTTCAAATGCAGCATCTCCAACAGCAGTCATGGTCAATGCAGCTACCAAGAATGGCACAATAGCACCGATGAAGGCACCAATAATTACGTAAGGATCGGTTATGTTGACGATCTCAAGTTTAGCAGCCTGAGTGTATGCAACGAATAAAGCAACGGCTGTAAGAGCAGCAGCACCAATGGCGAAACCCTTACCAATAGCCGCAGTGGTGTTTCCAAGTGCGTCAAGACTGTCGGTGATAGCTCGAGTTTCCGGGCCAAGTTCGGCCATTTCTGAGATACCACCTGCATTGTCAGCAATAGGACCATAGGCATCAACAGTCATCGTGGCACCAACTGTTGCCAGCATACCAACTGCGGAGATACCGATTCCGTAAATTCCACCAGTTACGTAAGCAATGTAGGTCGCAACACAGATGCCAAGAACAGGAAGTGCAACACTTTCCATACCCACGGCCAGACCGGCTATAATAACAGTTGCAGGACCGGTTTCAGATTGAGCGGCAATTTTTCTGACTGGAGCCATTGAAGTATAGTATTCTGCAAGAAGACCGATGGCTATACCACAGAAAAGACCGGAGATAACAGACCAGAATACTCCGAATTTTACTCCCGTGAGTTTTACGAGATAGTATTCAATTCCAATAAAGAAGGCAGCAGCAACAAAAGTCGTGTATCTCAGTGCTTTTTGAGGGTCCATGTTTGCCATCGCCTTGATGCTGAAAACGCCTATGAACGAAGATATCAAGCCACCCATAACTGTTAAAAGAGGAAGAGCCATGTATGCTAGCCTATCGCCACCTGCAAGAGCCTTCGACGACATAGTGGCTGCAATGGCGATCGTTGCAATGATTGATCCTACGTAGGATTCGAAAATGTCTGCTCCCATTCCAGCAATATCACCAACATTATCACCAACATTGTCAGCAATAACACCGGGGTTTCGTGGATCGTCTTCAGGAATTCCTGCTTCTACTTTACCAACTAAGTCTGCACCTACGTCTGCTGCCTTTGTATAAATTCCACCGCCCATACGAGCAAACAAAGCAATGGAGCTTGCACCCATTGCAAAGCCGTTAATGTAGTTTGCTGTGGCTGGATCTTTACCCCAGAGATAGAAGAAAATACCAACACCGAGGAGACCCAGACTGGCAACAGCAAGACCCATAGTTGCGCCACCGAAATAGGATACAATCAAGGCCTTTGCCTGACCCCATTGATTAGCAGCCCAGGACGTTCTGGAATTAGCGCGGGTGGCCGCTGACATTCCGGTGAAACCCGCCAAAATTGAGCACAAAGCACCAGAGACAAAGGCAATGGCTGTTTGCTTGTTAATTCCGAAGAACAACAGACAGAATACAACCGCAATAAAACCGGCAAGTACTGTGTATTCTGTCTTTAAGAAAGCCATTGCACCATCATGAATCATCTCTTCAAGTTCCTGCATCTTGTCCGTACCGTTGGGCTGTTTTTTAATCCATGCAAAGATCATCAAGGCCAGTAAAATGCCCACAAGCCCAAAGATTGGAGCGAGATTAACTAGTTGAGTAAATTCTAACTTCATCTACCACACCTCCTTTTACTTGTGCAAAAATTAACTTGCAGGAGCAAAAAAACCCGCATTTACCTATAACACTAAACCATTAAAACAATTCATAGCCTCATCAAGGCCATTCTCAATTATTACCTTTAAAGCTTCCACCCCCTTTTGCAAAGTTTTATGAAACCTTTCCATTTCCTCTTCATAGGGGGCACTTAATACGTATTCGTAAATGGATTCCCCCATCATGGGACGTCCTATCCCTATTTTCAACCGAGGAAACGCATTTGTGCCCAAAGCATCCACAATTGACTGTACTCCTTTGTGACCACCAGAACCACCTCTGCGAACAATTTTAAGTCTTCCTACGGGTAAATCGAGATCATCATGAACAACCACCATATTTTCAGGTTGTTCACAAGTTGCTTCTAAAGCTTTAAGCACAGCCATTCCACTCCTATTCATATATGTGAGAGGTTTTACAATACAAACTTCATGATTTTTGTACAAGCCTTTTTTGCAAATTGCCATGGACTTTGTTTCTTCTTTCACAATTTTAAGGTCAAAACAGAACATGTCTACTACCATGAAACCAGCATTATGTCTGGTAAAAAGATATTTGGGACCAGGGTTGCCTAACCCGACAATTATTAACATTGTTATTGCTGCCTATTTTAGAGGAATTTTATTCAATTTAAATGGATTGGATACGGTAAAGTTAAGCAAAAAGGGCACCTTGTATGGCGCCCTTTTGACCTGAACTGCAAGGATAAAGCTTATTCTTCCGTTGATTCGACTTCTTCGGTTTCTTCAACTTCTTCGATTGTTTCTTCACCTTCAGGCGGTGTAATGGTTACAATGGTTTCTTCGTCATCATTCAATATTTCAAAAGGAAATTGATTTCTAACATCTTCAACGTGAATAGCATCGCCTATATCCAAATGAGTTATGTCCAATTCGATTCTTTCAGGAATATTTCCAGGTAAACATCTTATTGCCAGCGAGTGTAATACAATATTTACGATACCGCCTTTTTTTACTCCAACGGACTCACCAACGACATCTACGGGCACATCCACGTCAACATCCTGATCGGCAGATAGAACGTAAAAATCCACATGCAACAAACGTCGTTTATATGGATGTACTTGGATATCTTTTACTAAAACTTGATGTTTTTCCTCACGCTCATCTTCGTGTTTGACGAGCAAGTTGACTACCTTGGTTTCATCTCCCATGGCGGTCAGAAGCTTTTTCAACTGGTTTACTCCAACCGATAAAGGCAAGGGTTGATCTAATGTTGGACCATACAATATTCCGGGTACTCTGTGCGCTCTTCTGAGCTTTCTGGCAACGCCTTTTCCCGTTGCTGGTCGCGTTTCAGCTACAATTTCCCATTCCATTATTTATTTGCCTCCCAACTTATTAAATTTTATCAAATTGAATAGAACGTTGACTCCAAGGTTTCCCCTTTGTGCAGCGACATAATACATTGAGCTAACAAATTAGCTATGCTTACATAGTCGATACTTACTCCTATTTTTTGGGGATCACTATAAGGAACAACACTGTCTGTAACAATAATAGAATTTAACCCTGCTTTTTGTAGCCTCTTTTCGCATCCGTGGGAAAAAATTCCGTGCACACAATAGGCTATAACCGATTTGGCTCCGGCGTTTTGTGCGGCTTCGGATACTCTTTCTATAGTACGACCTGTGTCGACTATGTCGTCATACAGTATTACATGCTTGTTTTTTACATCGCCCACAATTCGATCCACGTCCCTTTCGTCGAGTATAGCCATCTCCAAATCTAACTCCGCGGCAAAAGCTCTAGCTCTTCTTACTCCAGCTGCGTCAGGAGCAACCACAATACTGTTTTCAGGTAGAATATTCCTTGCATGCTCAACGAAAACGGTCAGGGCGCTTATGTGATCAACCGGTACCTTGAAAAACCCCATCGTTTGTCCTGAATGAAAGTCAAGTGCTACTACATGATCAACACCTGCTTCTTCAATGAGATTTGCAAGCATTCTGCCAGTGATGGGGACCCTGGGTTTTTCCTTTTTATCTCTTCGTCCATAGGCATAATAGGGAATGATTGCGGTGATACGTTCAGCTGAAGCTCTTTTTAGAGCGTCTATGATGAGAAATAGTTCTATTACAAAGGAATTTACCGGGCAGCACAAAGACTGAAGCACAAATACATCTCGACCTCTAACGTTTTCTTCTATTTCAACTCTTATTTCTCCGTCTGCGAAGGTATCAACAACTGCATTACCTAGGCTAACTCCCAGTTTCCGACAGACCTTAGCAGCAAGATCAGGATTGGAATTGCCCGTAAATATCTTAAATTCCGTTTCTTTCATCTTCCTTGTTCTTCATTTTGTTCGAACAAAAAAATGGCTGGGGTGGGAGGATTCGAACCTCCGAATGCGGGTTCCAAAGACCCGTGCCTTACCACTTGGCGACACCCCAACCCCTTAGGGGACCTACTAAAAAAAGGTTATTTTAACCCTTTCTGTTAGAACCCTTGCAACTCTTATCCAATAACTATTTTCCCACCTATTTCTAGCTTTTTTTGCAACTTCTTCAGCTTCTGCAATACTTTTGAATATACCGAAAACAGTAGGACCGCTCCCGCTCATACCTGCTACCACAGCTCCCATACCATTTAACCAATCCTTGATATCCGCTATCTGGTTGCATTTTTTAACCGCTACTGCTTCAAGGTCATTTACAACCACACCATCTAAGCTCCAGCAATCTTTTAGAACCTCGTTTATGCTAATAAATCGCCTTTTTTTTGTCAATTCCAAACTTTGGTAGATTTCTTTAGTTGATAAGGTTACAGGCGGTTTGATTAAAACTAGAAAATAGGAGGGAAAGTTATCCACCGGTTTTAGAATGTCTCCAATTCCTTCGGCAAGGGATGGTTGAGAGTATAAAAAGAACGGTACATCTGCTCCAACCATTTTTGCTATTTCAAACAGCTTATCTGATGGTACGGAGTTTTGAAAACACTGATTAAGGCCCATCAACATATATCCCGCATTTGAGCTTCCCCCTCCCAATCCGGCTCCGACTGGTATGTTCTTTTTTAATTGAATGGACAACTTATAGTTTATGGGCTCTGTGGCCTTCTCGTAGGTCTTTATAGCCTTCCAAATTAGATTTGACGAATCAGTTGGTATAGCAGGGTCATTGCAGGTAATCTCAATTCCATATCCTTCAGAAATTTGCAATTCCAGTTCATCAAAAACTGATACGGGAAGCATTAAAGACCATAAATCATGATAACCGTCACTCCTTCTGTTTACTACTTGAAGCCAAAGATTTATCTTTGCAGGTGCTTTAACCTTAAACGTTTTAAATTTTAAAGCTCTTTTTTCCATTACTTGTTCTCTACTTCTTCGAGCTTTTCTGAACGAACTTCAAACGCAGATCGTACAACAGAGATTTGAGCAAATTTTCTTCGTCTTTGGTCAAATTACCCTTTGTTTTTTCTTCTATTATAGCAAGAGTATCAATGATTTGTCTGGCCATAGATAAATTAGTACTTGTTTTTTTTGATACAGGATCGGGGACCTCACCCAAATGCATGAGAGCTGATGATGCCAATGAAAAAACAAAAGTTGAAAAAGTAACCTTTGGTAATTGAGTTTCTTCCTGTTTCGAGAATTGTTCAGAGCTCTTTTCGTAGTCCGTTTTGGCTTTTTGTTCGTCTTGTGCTTTCAATGTAGGCTGTTCATTTGTATCAGCTTCTATGTCTTCTAGCCTTATTTTTCTTTTGTCCTTAAAAACAAATCCTTTGTCTTCCTGATTTTCCATTTTGTCCCTCCAAGACCTTGCTTCTTAAAGATACAATCTTTGGACCACTTCAACATTTTTCAGTTCCAACAATTCCTTAACCACATTGTCAGGCACCGGAGTATCAGTTCTCAAAAGTATAATGTTTTGTCCCTTTTCTAATACCTGTCCAACGTCCATCATGGAGATGTTTATATTATGTTTTCCAAGGCATGTTCCTATAGCTCCTATGGTGCCAGGAGTATCTATATTGTAAATCAAGAGCAAATTCCCTTCCATTTCTGCTTCAAGTCGAAAATCGTTTATTCTGACAAGTCTGGCATCTTTTTTCCCAAATATAGTGCCGGCAACCATATTTTTGTCTTCATTAGTTGTAAGTTGGACCATTATAAGATTGGTAAAATCTTCTGTCTCCTTTCTGGTGGTTTCACTTATTGATATGTTTCTTTCCTTGGCAAGAGCAATGGCGTTAACAAAATTAACCTCATCTTTCATGTAAGTACTAAGTAAGCCTTTTACTATGGAGATTGTAAGGGGTTGTCTGTCTAATTCAGTCACATCTCCTACATACTCTATGTTGATTTCATTAGGTGCGCCTTTTGTTATTTGAGACACCAGGCAACCAAGTTTTTCAGACAGAGTTAGATAAGGCCTGAGGTTAGCAAGGACTTCTCCATCAATGGTTGGGGCATTTATCGCGTTTCTGATTGTTCCTTTAAGTAGATAATCAATTACCTGGTCGGCAACAGCCAGAGCCACATTTTCCTGAGCTTCTTCCGTTGAAGCTCCAAGGTGTGGCGTTACAATTACTTTTTCATGCTGTAATAAAGGATGGTCTAGAGGAGGTGGCTCCACTGTAAATACGTCAACGGCGGCGCCGGCTACAATGCCTTCATTAATTGCTTCAACTAAATCCGCTTCGTTAACTATACCTCCCCTGGCACAATTAATGATGAAAACACCTTTTTTAACCTTCTGAAGGGTATTTTTATTTAATAAGTCCTTGGTTTCTTGAGTTAACGGAGTATGAACTGTTATGTAATCTGAACGGGCAAGGAGTTCATCCAACGATACAGCTTCTATTCCCAGTCTCTCCACTACTTCCGGACTTATGTATGGATCGTAAGCGATGACTCGCATCTTTAATCCTCTAGCCCTGTCGGCCACAACTCTACCAATTCGACCTACTCCTATGATTCCGAGAACTTTATTAAAAACCTCTTTTCCCCTGAATTTTTTCTTTTCCCATTTCCCCGACTTAAGGGAAGTGTTGGCTTGAGGAATGTTTCTGCTCACTGCAAGAATCATAGCGATTGTATGTTCCGCTGTGGTTATTACATTCCCTTCGGGCGTGTTCATTACGACGATGCCCTTTCGGGTAGCAGCATCTATGTCAACATTATCCAGCCCTATTCCCGCCCGGGCGATTACTTTTAACTTCTCTCCAGCATTTATTATGTCACTGGTAACTTTGGTGGCGCTCCTTATTACCAGTGCATCAAATTCTTTAACAACTTCCCTTAACTCTTCCGGTGTTAGGCTGGTGTTTACTTCCACATCGAATTCAGCAATATTTCTAAGTTTTTCTATTCCAGCCTCTGAAAGAGGGTCACTGATCAAAATTCTATACATTTCAATAAACCTCCCTTCGTATCTATCGACAGCCGTTCAAAAGTTCTGTGTTATCGATGGCTTGAGTTACCTATCACCCTTGTGGTTAAAACTCAAGAGTGAAAACAATGTAAAGTAATTTAAAGCGTGTGGATCATGATTTTGGCAAATTAAAAGGTCACTGGATAGTTAAAAGATAACTATGCGATGAAAAACAATTTGATGTTCTACTTAAAACACCTGTGGAGGGCGACGCGGGGATCGAACCCGCGACCTCTGGTTCCGGAGACCAACGCTCTATCCACTGAGCTAGTCGCCCACCCGATTTAGTCTTCTATTATATCGGCCTTTAAGTCGTCTAAAGACCATACTGGAAGAGGGCCTGATTGTCCAGTTTCAGGATCGTACCTGTATCTGTATGAACATGTGTTTTTGTATGTCTCAAACATGTGCTTCCATCCCCTCTGGAAATAGGGACATTCATCATTAAAACAAACATAGAAAAATTCAGCCGTCCAAGTCGAAAAGAGAGGAACCTTCCATTTTTTCATTTTTGTGCCGCAGTGCGGGCAAACAGTTTTATCCTCGTTGGTCATCTTTTTATTCCTCTACTATTTTAGTAGTTTGCCGTTTCCTTTATATCCTTTTCCATTTGCTTGGCATCGAACTTTCGATTTTTCATGAAAAGATAAGTGAACTGCTTCATTGTTTCTTTCATGATTTCTCTGTAGTTTGGTACATGTTTGTCGAATATCTCCGCTATTTTCTCATAAGATAGTTTATTCAAGTCTTCACAGAGTTTCATATATTCTTTGCGTTTGTCTTCTGGTAAGGCTTTTACCATATTCTGTCCCAGTAGATTTTCGAAGAGTCGATACATATCGTCCAGAAGTTTTTTGAGAGATTCTGGAGTATGCTTTTCTCCTTTTTTTTCCACAAGGGCTTTGCAAAAGTTAAGTATGTATGGGTTTTTCATTGAAATAGGGGTTGCCTGTGCAATGTCTTTGGCAGTTGGCCTCTCAATCATAATCAACCTTTCTCCTTATCTGTTCTGATTTTACATTATTCATTCATCGAGATATTATCATAAAACACGTTTTGTGAAATTGAGCAATAGAAAGGAGTTATATGCATGGCAAAGGAGAATTATTACAGCATTTCACTTGAGTACCTGAATAAAGCCTTTGATCGTGGCGAAGATGTTCTCGTGGAAGCTCTTCCCGGGGTGTTGAAAAGTGACGGAATTGAGATTAGAGCGTTTGGAACTGAGTGCTTGCTGACAAGAGAAGGAGTTGTTATGGGGAGAGAGATTGAAAAAGGACCTAAGGCGATTATTATCAGTTCATACGCTCTCAATGTACCCGACAGTCAATGGACGTTTGTGGGTAAATGGATATCTTTTAAAGAGCTTCCTGGAACAATGCCTTATTGGGACCCCTTTAGAACTAATGTAGAACAGGTTCTTATACCTCATGTTGAGAAAATACATGACAACGTCGAGTATATAAGTGACAGGTTAGATGGTTACATTGCTAGTGATGTCCCCGGGGATTTCGCTGTTGTTACATTTCCTCTGCCCAAGATACCTCTTTTGTATATTTTCTATTTGCCTGATGAAGAATTTCCTTCTGAAGCCAAATGTCTTTTTGCATCCGGTGTGGAATCTTTTATGCCGTCTGATGTGTTGGCAGATCTCGCCGAACATACAAGTAAGCTTATTTTGGAGCTATCGGGAGGTTAAACAATGAAAATTAAAGAAGATTTGAGTGGACCATTTATATCTGTGCCAATTGTCATACATTTTGGTGATACAGACCCATACGGGGTTGTCTACTTCGCCTCCTATTTTAGATACTGCCATCATGGGATTGAAGCTTTTATGAAAAGTTTGGGTCTTCCTCCCCACAAATATTTTCGGAACAGGGAGAAGGGGTTTGGCTTGCCAGTTGTTGGGGCAAGCTGCGATTTTTACAAACCTGTGTGGTACGGAGATGAACTGGTTTTAAAAGTTTTCGTTAAAGAAATGAGAAGGAAATCTATTACTTTCGGGTTTGCTTTTTATAAGAAAGACTCAGATGAACTGGTGGCCCAGGGTTATGCCACTATTGTTTCTATAGATAAATCGTGGAAGGCTTGTAATCTTCCTGAAGATCTTAGATTGGCCGTTAAGGGGTTTCTTGATTCAGGCAGCTGAATTTTCAGGTTTCTTTAATTACTTTAAGGAATTTTGTGTCTCCATCTATTTCTAGCTTACAGCCAAAAAGTGGTAAAAGATTTTCCAGGGATCTTCCAAATAACAATTTGGTTGTTGCTTTGGGTATGTTTAATTCTTTTTGAATGAAGCTTCGAAAGTGGCTTTCAAAGCTTACTAGTTCAATTATTTGATTCGCGATGGATTGGTTTTTATCCAGCAGCTTAAAAAGAGCATGTAATTTTTCAAAGCTACACTTTTTTTCGTGTTCGGCAATTATGTCCATTAGCACTTCTATTTCACCAAAAATGTCATGCCGTGTGAGGTAGGGAATATCTTCCAGTTGCTTAAAGGCTGAAATGTCCCAACATGCCTGGGCTCTACACTGTAAAGGTCTATTTTCGTAAATAGTACAGAGGCGGTTTTTCGGATCATAAAATACGCATTCGTTAGTCCCCGGTTTTTCACTGATTTTTATACGTTCATCAACGAGAAAGAAAGGTTTTCCTGTCAGTGGATTGTGTACCGGTTCCCCTCTTCTCAAGGTATAAACATATTCCCAAGGGATTTTGTTCTCTCTCAACAATTCCAGGTCATCAACGTGCAGGGTAGGGCTTCCTCGCAGGCAACATTCACCGCATTGTATACAGGCAGGAAGGGGATTTTTGTACTCTTCTTCCGTTAATGCTAATAGTATTTTCCACTTGGTTACTCTGTCTTGTGGATTAAGGCTTTCCCACAATAGAAATATTTCCTTGGCCTCCGGGTTTTCCTCTACTTGCAATATTAATCTGGTTCCGGGTATTTGACTTTCGGGATCATTTACCAAATTCTCGATCCAGTTTATCCAGGATTGTTTCATTTCTTCCAAACTCCACTGCGCTGGATTGGTAGCTTCGTAGCTTTTCATTGCTTGCTCCCGTTTGCATCTGGATTTTCGGTAATTGTGCCACCTCCTAGCACAAAACCATTTTTGTCATAGAATACTGCTGCTTGACCTGGGGTTACAGCGGGTTGTTTGGTTTCGAAGATAACTTTAACGGTGCTTTGGTGTTTTACTCTAACGACGGCTTTTGCAGGTGTGTGTTGTTGACGTATTTGCACAAAACATTCAATTTCGCTTCCCTCATCTGGTTCCATAGCTCCCCATATTACCTCTGTAGCGTAAAGAACCTTTTTGAAAACATCTTTTTTTCTGCCGACAAAAACTGTGTTGGTATCCGGGTCGATCTTTACCACGTAATATGGTTCAGTTGAAGGGATTCCGAGCCCTCTTCTCTGACCAATGGTGTAATGATGAATGCCTTTGTGATATCCAAGTAAACGACCTTCCAGATCTTTTATAGGTCCTCCACATAAAAGGGAACTTGGTAGTCTGTCTTCCATAAACTCTGTATATCTTCTCCCGGCAACAAAACAGATTTCTTGGCTTTCTTCAGGGACTAGATGTGTAATTTTGTTTTTTATAGACCAGGTTAAGATCTCATCTTTCCGCCTGTTGGCTAAAGGGAAAAGAACATGTTGAAGCTTTGCGTGATTTATGGCGTACAAAAAATATGATTGATCTTTTTGAAGATCTGCTCCTTTTTGAAGCGATAGACGGTGATGAGCGTATGGAGATGGTGAAATTCTTGCGTAATGGCCTGTAGCGAACTTGTCTGCCTTTAGTTTATTGAGTGCATAATCTAACAGGAAACCGAATTTTACCTTGGCATTACATAATATGCACGGATTAGGGGTGACACCTTTTAAATAGGCATTCAAAAAAGGCTGGATAACTTCTTCTTCAAATAAACCTCCCGCATCTAATATTACCAAGTCTTTTATGCCAACAATTTCAAACAAAGTTTCCAGACGAGAAATAGTCGCTGCCTGCTGATAGTTGTTTCTTATCTGAGAATGGTCAACCTTGGTAAGACTCATGTGTAAAGCGACGACACGATGACCTGCTTCTTTTAATAAATAGGCCGCGTAAAGGCTATCAATTCCTCCGCTTACTGCTACAGCTATTTTCAACTGCTACCCTGCGAAATAGAAGTTTCTTCTTCCATGTGACGATCAAAAGTGACCCTCATAGCGTGGGCAGGACACACCTTTACACACCATTCGCAGCCGCTGCATCGTTCTGAATCGAAGACAACCTCCATGTCTGGCCTGATTATATGCAAAGCTCCGGTAGGACAAACTGCTGTACAAGCTCCGCACTGAAGGCACACATCTTCGTTTCTGCTTATACTTTGCCCTATGGGCTCTACTTTAACGCCTATTCTTTTAAGGTATTCTAACCCTCTATCATAGTCATTTTTATTGCCCCGGAGTTCAAGAATCATCAGGCCCTCTTTCCTCGGGAATATCTGGGCCTTAAGTATGTTAAAAGTAAGATTATAGCTACGAACAAGGTTTGTAATTATCGGTTTATCCACAATATCAGGAGGGAATCTAAGAACAAGCACCTTTGCGTACATCTTGTGTCCTTCTTCTGGTTTTTTAATATAACACAGGCTTTCTAACGGAAAAAAGGCTTCCGGGCAAGGACTGAATTTACCATTAAAACCACAAAAGAATTTATCCATCTTTAAAAAGGGTGTTATAATTTAATTTAGTTTAATTTAAACTCCAAAAGGTGGTTCTCTCTTTTTTGCAAAGGAGGCTGTCATGAAAACTTCAGAAGGATACGTTGTTTACTGGGAAGATGATGATTACAACAGATTGCTTAAAACCCAGTTTAGTTTCAAACCTTCTAGCTATACAGTTAACCCGATTGCTAAGTGGAAACCAATAGTAGCTGCAGAAAAGGTTAAACTAAAAGCCGGAGTTCCTACAATAGTCAGAATTAAAAAAGTGGTCATGCCTAAAAATTGCATGTGTTCGCCATTGAAGATAATGAGAAATGGTTTGGGAGCCTTTTTGTCTTTTTTTGTTACCGGGCTTCCAAAAGGGCTAGAATCCGAAAGAGTCTTCGACAAAATCGTCTTTCTACCCGCCTTTGATGGAGAAATTCAAGTTGATGATCTTCTAGGTATTTTATTGGTTTATTATGTAGACGCTGGGATTTTGGGTTTTTCCAGGCATGGTGATAGTGAAGAGGAGACAGAGAAAGTTCGTTTCGTTTATTGGAAAGATGGGAAATTAGTCAGAGAAATGGTTGATGTTACTAGCACATCCTATTTTCAAAGTTTTGTTTACGATTGGATGCCCATAGTTGCGGCAGAAGATGTG
Source organism: Syntrophobacterales bacterium (assembly GCA_026992355.1). Lineage (GTDB taxonomy): Bacteria > Desulfobacterota > Syntrophobacteria > Syntrophobacterales > Thermodesulforhabdaceae > JALXAE01. The sequence continues at coordinate 19,199 of JALXAE010000137.1, forward strand.
GAGGTGAAAAAAGGTAAGTTGGTTATTATTAAAACTGAGAGTTTTCAGGCTCCAGGCAACACCGTTTTTGATTCACTTTTTGTGATGCGAAACGCAATGGGCGACATAATAGATGTGTTTCGTGATGGGAAACCCAGAAAGGTTGAGACTACAAGGGAGATTTCAAAGGTGTTATTTCTTCCCGTGCGTGATGGCTGGGTACTTAAAGGAGACTTTTTAAACGCAGCAGCATTACACCACATAGTAGTCGATAAGCCCTTCTTTAAA
>JALXAE010000138.1 GCA_026992355.1 Syntrophobacterales bacterium
AACGATTGGGCATTGTGGCAAAAGGATGCGATACAAGAAGCATTGTGGTTCTTATCCAAGAATATCAAACGGATCGTGATAGGCTTTACATTATCGGTGTTCCTTGCAAGGGTATGCTAGATAGGAAGAAGGTCTGGAATCATCTAAAAGGTAACAATGTTACTTTCGTTGACGAAAAGGAAGACAGGGTCATTGTTGGCAATAAGGACTTTAAAACCGAAATCATGAGAAATGAATTACTTCAGGATAACTGTGCAATTTGTATCCATCGAAACCCTGTGATTTATGATGAAGTTGTTGCTGATTTAGTAGAAGAACAAAAGATAGACAGATACGAAGATATAAGAAAGATTGAAAGTTTAAACAGCAGCGATAAATGGGAATATTTTCAGAAACTTATATCAACATGTATAAGATGCTATGCTTGTAGGAATTCATGTCCTTTTTGTTACTGTCCTCAGTGTTTTGTTGATGAGTCTAAACCCCAATGGTTGGGTAAAACAATTGACCCAACTGATACTATGACATTTCATCTATTGAGAGCTTTTCATATGGCTGGAAGATGCACCGACTGTGGCGCCTGCGAAAGAGCCTGTCCCGTGGGAATACCTCTTAGAACGTTTACAAAGAAATTAGAAAAAGATGTTTTAGAACTTTACGGCTATGAAGCCGGCCTTAAGCTTGATGAGCGTCCTCCATTGGATACATATAGACCCGACGATCCTGAAGATTTTATAAAGTAAAAAAACATTTGGGAAGGAAAAACGCATGAAAGGGTTGTTAATTAGCCGAAACGACTTAAACTCCTGGATCAAGAGCCTTGCCGAAAAGTATAAGACCTTTGCTCCTGTTCGAACTGAATCTTACGACCAGTTTAGTATGATAACCAGTCCCGAGGAGATAAACTGGGCATACAGGAATACAAGGTTATCGCCAAAAGCCCTTTTTCATCCGCACTCGGAGAAAATGTTTCAGTTTTCTCTCGACCCGAGAGATCCATCCAAAAATATCTTGAAAGAAGCGCCGAAGGATTTTTCGCCCAGAGTTATTGTAGGAATAAGACCCTGCGATGCTTACGCATTGAAACTTGTTGATCTTAATTTTGATACCTCCCAATACAAAGATCCCTGGTGGACAAAACGGCGGGAAATTACCACGCTAATAGGCCTGGCATGCACATCCCCGGGCTTAACATGCTTCTGTAAGGCTGTGGGAACAGGGCCTTTCGATACCAGGGGAGTTGATATTCTTCTTGTGCCTTTAGAAGATGCCTTTTTGCTGGAGATTATCACGGAAAAAGGTCAAATTTTAGTCGAAAAATATAACCCAGGAGGACAGGAGCCACCACCAGAAGTTCTGAATAATGTGGAAAAGCTTAAATCACAGGCGGAATCTGCTATAAGTTCCTTCGGAAATCTGGAACTTCTTTCTGAAAATTCTGTCTCAGATTTTTTCGACGCGCCTTTATGGAATGAGGTTCAATTCGGCTGCATTAATTGCGGTACATGCACTTTTTTATGTCCTACTTGCTGGTGCTTTGATATTCAAGATGAGGTTTACCGAGATAAAGGATGCAGGCTTAGACTATGGGATTCCTGCATGTTTCCTTTATTTACTCTCCATGGTTCCGGGCATAATCCGAGGGCTCAAAAGGTCCAGCGTGTAAGACAGAGGTTCATGCACAAATTAAAGTATTTTGTTGATAAGTACAGGCAGGGTGTTGCCTGTGTAGGATGCGGCAGATGCGTCGAATTTTGTCCAGTAAACATTGATATTCGAGATATTATACGCCGCATGATTTCTCTAAGTGAATGTGCAGTTTAAAAAAGCCACACTTACGGAGGACAGAGAGGTGGAAAACCCATACAAACCTTACCCTGTTATAATAGACGATATAATAGTAGAAACCGATGACAAAAATCTTAGAACATTTCACCTGAAATTTTTGAATAGCGAAGACGAAAGGAAATTCAACTACATGCCGGGTCAGTTTGCGGAGATATCAGTTGCAGGCCAGGGAGAAGTTCCCATTGGGATAGCCAGTTCTCCTACTGAAAAAGGGTTTCTGAAATTCACAATTAATAAGGTTGGCAAAGTCACAACTTACCTTCATAACATGAAACCGGGTGAGATTATAGGCGTAAGAGGGCCACTTGGGAATTCATATCCCTGGGATAAATTGGAAGGAAGCAACGTAGTGATAATAGGTGGTGGTTTTGCTTTTACTACGCTCCGGTCTTCCATAGTCTACATGCTCCATCCTGAAAATCGACCAAAATATGGTGACATAACAGTGGTTTACGGAGCCCGAAATCCTGGCTTGCTTCTTTATAAGGAGGAGCTATTTGCCTGGGAAAGGCGAGATGATTTAACACTTCACATAACTGTGGATGCGACGGATGATCCTGAATGGAAGTACAACGTAGGGTTCGTTCCGGCCATCACAAAAGAAAAAGCACCCAGTTCAGAAAATGCTTACGCGATAGTCTGTGGTCCTCCAATAATGATAAAATTCACTTTACCTGTTCTTAGCGATCTGGGCTTTCCACCGGATCGAATAATTACAAGCCTGGAAATGCGAATGAAGTGCGGTATAGGAATGTGTGGAAGATGCAACATTGGAACTGAATATGTTTGCAAGGACGGACCCGTTTTTACTTTCGAACAACTTTCAAAATTGCCAAATGAATATTAATCAATCTTAAGGCAGGTGCTAAAATATATATGGTGGAAGGAAAAGGTTTTTCTCTTTTCCTTCTACCAACCTCACAAAAAATTTGTTTGGATTGTTCCTTGCTATTCTCGCGGAATACTTATAAAATGGTCTACATTACAAAAGAAGCTAATAGAGTCTTATAAAGATGTGAAAAACATCACAGGGGAGAAGTTTTATGGAACCGTTATTGTTAACTCAGAGAGAAAGACGTAAATTAGCTAGTCAGTATGCTGAAAGGTGCCTTACCTGCGGTACTTGCGCGGGGGGATGTCCTGTATCTGGAGTTGAAGGATTGGACATTAGGAAAGTGGTCAGGTTAGCTGTACTGGGTTTAGATCAGGAAGTGGTAGATTCTAAATTTCCATGGGTATGTACTATGTGTGGGCGCTGTGAGTACGCCTGCCCAATGGGAATTGATTTGCTTACTCTTATAAGATCAGCAAGATGGCTCAGACCCAGAGACAAGGTGCCTGGAACACTCCATAAGGGTGTGGAGATGTGTTTGAAAACCGGTAACAATCTGGGTATTCCAAAGGAAGATTATCTATTTCTGCTGGAGGATGTGGGAGAAGAGCTTGCGGAGGAATTGCCTGGATTCAAAGTTCCTGTTGATGAGAAGGGAGCTCGTATACTTGTTACCATAAATTCCAAGGAACCCTTCGGTGAACCTGAAGATATGACCTTCTGGTGGAAAATCTTTTACGCAGCTGGTGAGTCCTGGACGGTGGCCTCCGAAAACTGGGAGGGTGTCAACTGGGGGCTTTTCACTGGTGATGATGAAGCAATGAAAGAGATCGTAGGAAGAATTGTTAGAAATTACAAAGAGTTAGAATGCGAGTATTTGCTGCTACCTGAATGAGGTCACGCATACTACGCGACCAGGTTGGGTCTCGAAAGATGGTTCAAGCATGAAGGTGTTAAATACCTCAGCGTACATGATCTTCTGAAAGAATATCTTGAACAGGGTAGAATAAAGGTCGATAAATCCAAACATCCAGAATTAACAACCTATCACGATCCTTGCAATTATGCCAGAAAGAGTGAAAAAACCTTTGGGCACGGATACTATGAGGAACCTCGATGGATAGTTCAGCAGTGTTGCGAAAACTTTGTTGATATGACCCCAAATAGAGCCAATAACTACTGTTGCGGAGCCGGTGGTGGTGCATGGGCAAGCCCATACAACGAGGAGCGTATTTTTTACGGGAGAGTCAAGGCAAAACAGATCAAAGATACGGGGGCTAAGCTTGTAGTTGCTCCGTGCCACAATTGTAGAGACCAGCTTATGAAAAGTCTTAAAAAAGAATATGATCTGGATGTGGAAATAAAATACCTGTGGGAACTGGTTGCAGATTCGCTCATTATTGAACCTAAAGAATAAGGAAAAGATGTTCTTCGGCTCGGGTATGTAGAGCTGTCCTGCCCCCATAGGTTATGCCTATGGGGGTTTTCTATGATGTCGAGTAGCGAGGAACTTTATAATGGGCAAGAAAAAAAACAAAAAATTAAAAATCGATTTAACCCCAGAAGAACATGCAGAACTTGAGAGTATAATCGACAGGCTTAAGCTGCAGCACCCTCAAGGAGAAACCTTTAATAATTTTGTGGAATCCTTAATTGAACGTTTGTCAGAGAAAGAAAATCTTCTAGCAGCTCTGATTGACAGAATCAGCAGAGAGCCAAGCGAAGCTGGTGTAGAACTAATTTTAAAAGTTAAGGATAAAATATCATCCCGCCATAAACGTATACTAAAGAGAGCCCTCTTCAGACTTATCCAGCGCGGATACTTGACAGAAAAATCCATCTCTAGTGAAGAGGTGTCAGATTCATCCAAGGTGGTATTGATACCCAATCCAAGTCAGACAGAAAATGTTTTATCGGGTATATATCTACACGATATTCAATATTCTAGATTTCTAACGATAATATTACCCCCTACTCCCACAACTGAAGCCACTTTAATTGCCGTAACAGAATCTCCGGAATCAAACAGACTTGAATGTCGTACAGCCTATGGCTCCAAGAGAGAATTAAACGCCATTATCAAACAAATGGAAGCAATCTTCAAGTTCTATGAAGCTCCTTTATATCACGTCGCCCAGCTTATGGTTAACCGTATAGAAGTATTCTCAAAGATGCTCAACCCAGCCAGTCGAGAAGGGGCATTCGAAATAAAAAGAATTGTGAGAGAATTTTTACCAGATGATCCTGAAAAATTTTTTAAGGAAAGTTTCAAAAACACAAAGGACAATGCTCAGTCGCCTGATAACCTTGTTGAGTTGATTTCGGAAGTCAAAAAATTCGAATTTGATTTACAAAGTAAATTCGCAAGCTTTGTGACAGCTATAGATTCGGTGTTAAATCCAACAATTATGTGTTCTGAAGATGCAAAATTGTACCGGTTAGAAAAAAAGATCCTGGAGTTCTTTGATAAATTAAACGAGTTTAGCATTGGAAGATATTACTTATTCTTGACAGAGGAAGTTACCAGGTTAATTTCTTCCAGTAAAATTCAACTTGCAGCACAATTGTACAATATTGCGAGATGCGTAAAAAATCGGGATTTCGACAAAATATCTTCATTCCTTACAAAACATTTATTATATCTCACTTTTAGAGAAGCGTTCGTCCTGGAAATTGCTGATTTAGATTATTACAAAAATTCTCCCTATTTTGCCATATTTGGAGAAAAGATTGACATGGTGAGATCATGGGCTTCAAAGCTAAGTGAAGGCTGTATGGAACTTATCGCTGACGTCATAGACGAAGAAACTGAAGTTAAAGCTCTCACGGGAAGCAGTTTCGAAACCGAGTCTATGGTAACAACAGAAAAAAACGGCCGTTATAAGAGGCTTGAGTCAGGGCTTTATGTCCCAAATTCTTAAAACGAGGGAGTAAGCCATGATGATGACGACAACAATTCAGGTAAAAACAAGAGCCAGGAGTGATGCCATCGATATTACATCAATGGTACGTGATGCTGTAAAATCCAGCGGTTTAAAAGATGGGATCTGTGTTGTTTACGTGCCGCATACGACAGCAGGGATTACAATAAATGAAGGGGCCGATCCCGCCGTTATGCAAGATATACTTGAGGCACTTGACCGTATGGTACCATGGCATGGATCATACAAACACATGGAAGGTAATTCCCCTGCTCATATAAAAAGTACTCTCGTAGGTGCAAGCGTAACCATCATCGTACAGGATGAAAGATTGATGCTTGGAACATGGCAAAAAATCTTTTTTTGTGAATTTGATGGACCCAGAACGCGTAGGGCCGTAATATCCTGCACCTCTACCGCATAAGACCCCGGATAAAAACTCTACGAAACAAACTTATGAGAGGTTATAGTAAAAATGGATTTTAGAGGTGGCGGAAGTGCATGGGAATCGAACCCACCGGGGGCAGCCTTCACTACCCCCCACCGGATTTGAAGTCCGGGAGCCCCACCAGCGGGCTAGGCACTTCCATAATAGGATATAACTACTAAGACTTTATTTTACAAGAGTCTGAAACCTTCTGTTGAGTAACAAAAAAATGGAGGAGTAGCAAGATGCTATTTATGGCAATTTTTCAATACGACCCGAGTGACAGAGACGAATTAATAAGACAACGAATAGAACTGGACACCAGAAAACTTGGTGTAAACATCATTGGAGAGTGGCTAGATCTGTCTGGACAAAGGGTTTTCTGTCTGTTTGAAGCTGAGAATGAAACTCACCTGACAGCAGCGGTGTTTCCGTGGTCTAATATGGGTGTTGTAGATATTATCCCGGTAATGGAAATGGACAAAGCCTTAAAGCTATATAAAAAGCTTGCTAAATAATTTTCGTAACCAGCAACCTGTAAAATGCCCGATCTGTACAAAAAGGTCGGGCATAAATTTATTGCTGATAAATATTAATATCCATTATTCTGTAGCTATCTTTTTCGGGTCGCAAAATTATTTCAACATCACACGGTTCATTGTGCAATAATCCTACTAGAACAAAACGATGCATGGTTCCCTTTACCGTGTTTTGTACGTTGTAATTCTTTACCCCTTGAATGGTGACTTCTTTTAGTCTGGAAACAATGGTTTTTATCAGATCGTCTCCTACCTCTTTTCGAACATTACTATCCACATAATTCATAGCACTTTCGACCCCCTGCTTCTGGAGGGTTTCGAAAAATACATTCTTTAAGAATTTTTTGGGTCGACCAGCAAGTGTCTCAATTTTTCTGGAACCTTGAGGCAAATTAAGATTGAGATGATGCAGAGCAAAGCCCTTGTCGGTTTGCTTTAATACAGCAGTTACAATCACTTTTTCATTGGAGAACTTCACTATGCCCTGAACCTGACAATATTCCTGGTTATTGGGATATATGTTAAATCCAGTAACATCCATACCTCTGGGCTCTCCAACCCCTGCTAAAATCTTCTGGAGAAAATCTTTTAAGAACTGCTGGGAGATCTTTTGTTGTACCTCAGGTGTAAATTCTTTGTGTAGATTTGGAATATCTTGTTTTATAACCAGTTCTACAATATGAGCAAAATATTTGGTTGCATCTTCAGAGTTAATAGGCGCAGCAATTGCACTACTTAAAAACAACAGACACGTACATAAAAACAAAATTGATCGCTTCATTGTCTTCGCCTCCTTGTAACGTCCACCTTAAGGGTTCGAAGCCTTTGACTGTCCTAACACTGCTATTTCGGCTAACACAAATAAATAAACACCAACTGTACCTATCCAGAGAAAAGCAGGCAGCATATTTGTAATGGCAAAAAGAAGCACCACAAATGCGTAATCTCGATGGTTTATTTTCACCAGAAATCCTGGCAGTTTGCTGTGCGAATTTGAAGCTTTTACTAAGCTAGTCGTTTGAGCATGAGTCCGGGCGGCAATTGTAATACCACCAAACAACAGAATACCTAAAAAAGCAAATTCCAATATCGAATACTTATTCCAGCATCTAATAAGTAGGGCGGCAAAAAAAGTCAAGTTTGAAAGATGTCCAAGGCGAGTATCAAGTTTTGCACCAGAGTGGCTTTCCTGAAGAGTCAATCTGGCAAGACTTCCGTCAGCGCAATCCACAACCCACGACAAGATCAAAAAAATACTGCCCAAGATGCCCATCAAATATCCACCAAAGGCAATACAGGCACATCCCATAAGATGTACGTAAAAACCAATCCAGGTTATTATGTTCGGATGAATATGATGAGCTGCACAAAGCCGAAGAAAGGGAAATATAACCTTCCTCACGAACACCACGTGAGGCCTATCGGATGGTTTTCCAACGAGATTAAGAACTTCAATACTGGATGCAGAAAATTCTTCTACAGGTTTACAAAAAATATGACTCGGCCAACTAAAAGAAACGGGGAAAACGTCTCTCGGTGGAAACTTCTTTATAAAAGCGGGCACTTTTTTGAAAAACTCAGAATCACAGGAAGCCAGAATTGGTTTTTCAGTTTCAGTTCTTAGAACAATGCTCCCAAAATTCTGAGACAGCAACTTTTCATGAAACCATTGCAGAACTGAGCTTTGCCATAAAAAGCCCCCTAGAACAAGAAGAATGGGTCCCGTCAAACCAAGCTCATCAGCTTTAAGGGTATCACAAAAGAAAGTTTCTGGAATTTTATCTGGTCTAATCTCTCGCAATACGCTTTGTAAACGATTCCTTTCGCTGTCGGAAATATTTACAAAATATACTCTTTTTACGTTTTTTTTCTTTAATTCGGCAAGCAACCTTACAATGGCCGGAATAAAAAATATCTCCTCAAAAGCCCAATTCCACCCACCTGTAGAATCCGGATAGATAATGGCGTCCTCCCATCTCGGTTCCAGTACTCTGAATGATGTCATAGTGTCCTTTCAAAATTGTTCAAAAAAAGAAAGCTGGCGATATTTCCCTGAATCTATACCAAGATGTTCATAAGCACGCCTGGTGGCAATTCTCCCTCTGGGAGTTTTCTTTATGTAACCTTGCTGTATCAGGTAAGGCTCGTAAACATCTTCTAGCGTTCCTTTTTCTTCAGAAAGGGCTGCTGCCAGGGTATCAATTCCAACCGGACCGCCGTCGTATTGCTCAATAATGAGCCGCAATATCTTTCGATCCATGCTGTCGAAACCAAGTTCATCTACGTCAAGCATAGAAAGAGCTTGAACCGCAACTTCCCGGGTAATAACTCCATCTGCCCTGACTTCCGCAAAGTCCCGAACCCGTTTTAACAACCTGTTGGCTATCCTGGGAGTCCCTCTGGACCTTTTAGCAACCTCAAAGGCTCCCTCATCTTCTATTCTGACTCCTAAAATCTGGGCAGATCTTTCCACTATCCGGGTCAACTCCTCTGGCTTATAAAAATCCAACCTTAACATAACGCCGAAGCGATCTCGCAAGGGTGGAGACAATAAGCCAGCTCTCGTGGTCGCGCCAACCAATGTAAAAGGAGGAATGTCCAGTTTGATAGTGCGGGCGGATGGACCTTGACCTATTATTATATCGATTTGAAAATCTTCCATAGCAGGGTAAAGAATTTCTTCAACCACAGGATTAAGCCTGTGAATTTCATCTATAAACAATACATCTCTTGGCTCCAGATTGGTCAGTATGGCAGCCAGATCACCTGGTTTTTCAATAACAGGACCCGAAGTTGCCCTTATATTTACCCCGAGTTCATGACTGATAATTGTAGCAAGAGAGGTCTTACCAAGGCCAGGATAGCCATGAAGGAGCACGTGATCTAGAGCATCACCCCTTTGTTTTGCAGCTTCTATAAATACACGTAAGGATTCTTTTATGTCATCCTGACCGATGTATTCATCCAGTGTTCTGGGTCTAAGATTATTCTCGATAACTAGATCTTCCCGCCTTGGTTCAGGGGTAACTAGCCTGTCAACACTCATAGCATTACACCATAGTTCTCAAGGCCTCTTTTAAAACGTCTTCTAACTTGGATCCATCCAATCTTTCCATTGCACGAGATACCGCTTTTTTTGCTTCATGTGGTTTGTAACCCAGGTTTACCAGAGCAGATACTGCATTTCCAAAAACAGAGTCACCAGTAAAATCCGGATATTCTTCCGTTGACACGTCCTTCTTGAGGCTCTTAAATTTGTGTTTGAGTTCTAACAATATTCTCTCTGCGGTCTTCTTCCCTATTCCTGGTATTTTTTGAAGCCGCTTAACGTTATGTTCAACTACCGTTTGTTTGAGTTCAGAGGGAGTAATACCCGAGAGAATCTGAATAGCAACACGCGGGCCCACACCACTTATGGTTATCAAATCAAGAAAGGTCATTTTTTCTTCACGAGATATAAAACCATAAAGTTGAAAAGTATCTTCCCTCACATAAGTGTGAACAAACAGTTCCACCTCACTCCCAACGGATGGTAATTCATAAAAAGTGTTGAGGGAAACATATACTTCGTAACCAACACCTCCGATATCAACAAGAATGCTATCTGGTGTTTTTGAAAGCAAGCGCCCCTTGATATATCCTATCATTATGCCTTTCCGGACAATTTATAGATTTTATGATTCCCGGTATGTAAATGACACACAGCAACAGCTAAAGCATCAGAAGCATGGGAATCAATGTTTTCCTGCAATTTCAGAAGATTAACCAGCATGCGAAAAACCTGCTCCTTAGACGCTCTTCCGTACCCCACTATAGCCTGTTTAACCTGTAAAGGCGTATATTCAAAAACAGGCACATCATTAATCACTGCGCTTAGTATCGCGACCCCCCTAACCTGCCCCAATTTTAGAGCACTCTGTACATTACGAGCAAAAAAAACATCTTCAACTGCCATACCGTCAGGTTTAAATTGGCCAATCAACTCCATAAGAACGCTAAAAACTTTACCCAATCGTTCGGAAAATGAAGCCCTTGCAGACAATTTAATCGTTCCGTGACCTTCGTAAATCAATTTTCCTTTATTCAGGGATACAATACCATACCCTGTATATCTCGAGCCTGGATCCACACCTATTACTCGCACCTCGAAATTCTCTATGCCGCTATGGTTTTTAGCAATTCGTCTGGAATGTCAAAATTAGCATAAGCATGCTGGACATCATCATGTTCTTCTAACAACTCCATAAGCTTAACTACTTGCTGGGCCTGTTTGGGATCTTCAACCTTCACCGTGCTTTGAGGAATCATGGTAATCTCGGCCAGTTCATATTGCATACTTTTTTCATCAAAAACCTGCTTCACCTGTAGAAAATCTGATGGATCGGTTATTACTTCAAACTGATCCCCCTGATCTTTCACATCTTCAGCTCCTGCTTCAAGAGCAACCTCCATGAGTTCGTCTTCTGAATATTTCTCTTTAGGAAATACTATCAGACCTTTTTTACTGAACATCCAGGCAACACACCCGGCTTCTCCCAGGCTTCCACCGTTTTTTGTAAAAATATGCCTGATTTCACTAATTGTACGATTCCTATTGTCGGTCATAGCCTCAACAAGGACCGCTACTCCTCCTGGTGCATAACCTTCACATGTAATCTCTTCGTAAGCAACGCCTTCCAGTTCTCCTGTACCCTTTTTAATCGCTCTCTCAATATTTTCTTTGGGCATATTCTCGGCCTTTGCAGCAGCTATAGCTGCCCTAAGCCTTGGATTATTTTCAGGATTACCGCCACCCATCCTGGCTGCAACCATGATTTCCCTTATAAGTTTGGTAAAAATCTTGCCCCTTCTTGCATCTTGAGCAGCCTTTTTATGTCTGATGTTGGCCCACTTGGAATGACCAGCCATGAAAACCTCCTTATGAATTATGATTTAAAACCCAATCCAAGAATGTAAGTTTCTTTACTCCGCTTCTTGGAAGCACTGGGTTTAATTACCCTCACCCGGTTAAAACTTGCTTTAACCACGTTCAAAAAATGCTGAAAATCTCTACCCTGAAATATTTTGACCAAAAAGGCACCCCCGCTTTTCAATGTATTCGATGCAACGTAAAAGGCCTGTTCTGCTAACATAGCAGATCTAGCACTGTCTGTATCCTTATTTCCAGTGGTAAAAGGCGCCATATCGCTTAAAACAATATCAAATGGGCTATATTTCTTTATCAACTTTTCAACAAAATCTGGATCAGTTATATCGCCGCAAACAAATGTAACATTATTTGAAAGCTCAAAATTTATATTTTGTATATCTACCCCGACAACGCAACCTTTATGCCCAACTCGACTTGCAGTCCACTGCATCCATGACCCCGGAGCAGCTCCCAGGTCTAAAACCTTCATCCCTGTTTTTAGCAAACCATATTTTTTATCAATTTCTATTAGCTTATAGACTGCCCGGCTTAAATAGCCTTCCTTTTTAGCTTTATGGAAAAAGTGATCAACTTGATACTTACCCATTATCTTAATAATCAAAAGCTAAAGTTTTTCCTTACAACCCATATTTTTTAACTAGTCCTGAAAAACGCACAATAATAACCAGAATTAGAATACCACAAATTTACTCCTTGTTCATCCCATTTGTGATGTCTAGAGCACATAATATGTCCGCTATTGCACTACACAGGCCCATCGGGAAAGGTGGGGTTTTCCTTTTGTTCACAAGTCCGCTAATAATTGCCTGTCTCATATTCGTTTCAACTCATCATAGGTAAGCCCAAAACACTATATTACTCATTTTTATTTTATAAACCTATGTAACCAATAAACACGCAAGGCAGTCTAAAATGAGTCGAAAGCATTGTAAATTTTTCCTCTATTGCTCAAGTTCCATTAATGAGTTGCCTTTTTAATGAAGTTAGTTCGTATTGTCTCGAAAAGGCAAATTAAATTCCATATTTCGGGCACATGGAGATAAATTTAGCCCCCTCTCCACAACAGGTTATAACACCTAGAATAGTTAAATTTAGAGCTAAGATTTCAAATATTCAAATCTCTATGTACCAAAACATTCCCCTGGGACAACTGGTCTAATAGGACGAATATGACTCTTTTTCCACAAACTGCAACTAACACATGAATATATCTACAGATTTAACTTCATAGTGGTAATATCTTAAGAAAAAATAAGACAAATTACAATAAATTGAATATAATCAAAATGGTGGGCCCACCTGGCCTCGAACCAGGGACCTACCGGTTATGAGCCGGTGGCTCTACCAACTGAGCTATGGGCCCGAAGCGATGTAAATATATGCTCATTTTGGTTAGAAAGTCAAACACAAATACACCATTAATATTTGAATCCAAGTTTTTTAAATTAAAAAACATTTGACTGATATACCCAAACTACAGTATTAGTTAGACTAGATTTGAATTTATTATTAGGGGCTTATATTGATTTTGTTGTTTAACTAATGCTTATGGTAGTGAGACTATGGGCATCCTACCATTTAAGAAAAAGAAAGAATTAGTTGGTATCGACTTGGGATCAGGGGCGGTTAAAGCCATCCAGTTGCGAAAAGCGGGTAAGACTTATGTTGTTGAGAAGGCAGGTGTAGTTGAACTACCGGAAGGAGCCTTCCAAAACGGCATAATTTCTGATGTGAAAGCCATATCTGAAGCAATAACGACTCTTTGGGAAAATTTAGAATTAGGAAACATGGCTGCCGCTATTGCCGTTCCCGGACGCGAAGCCATAATAGATATGCCACAGCTCGAAAATGTTGAGCCAGACGCTGTATATGGTCATATACTGACAAATCCCATGGACTATATTCCATATCCACTTGAAGAGGTGTATTTTGATTGTGAAGTGATAAATGTTCCATCTGAAGACACAAGTAAATACGCTGTTTTGTTGGCATGTGTAAAAAAAGCCATCCTGATGGATTTCAGGCGAATAGTTGAAAAAACAGCAATTTCGGTTTCAGTGGTGGATGTTGATTTTTTCGCACTTTGTAATGCCTTTGAAGCAACCTACGGCTCTTTTGATCCGAACAAGGTTATTTTGCTTTTAAACTTTGGTTATTCGTCTATAGAGATTGTATTAGTGGCTAATGGAATTCCATCCTATTTCAGATCGATTGCAAATGGAGCTGAAGAGCTAGTATTTCAACTCAGGGATAACTTTGGAGTTGCTTTTGATGAAGCAATTTCATTCATAAAAGGTGCCAAGATTGATAGAATTTCGGACGAGATAGAGGCTAAAGAGATTATCCAGTACGTTGTTAATCAATGGTTTAGTGAGATTAAACACAACATTGACTACTTCATGGAGCTACAAAACGTACCCAAAATAGATGAAGCTTACATCTGTGGTGGTTTGGCCTGCACTCGAGGGTTTGAAAAAATAGCCCAGGATTATTTACAAATACCCTGTAGAGTCTTCAATCCGATGGATAACGTACGTTGTGGTAAAATGATAGATCCAGATTACATAAAAACGATTGGTCCACAATTGGCGGTTAGCTTTGGTTTAGGGCTTAGAAAAGCGGGGGACAAAAAAGTATGATAAAGATAAATCTTCTCCGAGAAGAAATGCGAAAACCCCCAAGCCTAATGTGGCAATTCTGGGTGTACATAGTGTCAGTTATTCTGACGATAGGTATTGTTGGTTTTCTATACTGGAACCAAGAAAACACTATATCAAAACTAAAGAGAGAAAACTCTCATTTAGACAGAGAAATAAAACTTTATACTAAGTACGAAAAACTCGTTAAACAACTAGAAGCCAAAATAGCTGAAATTGAACGGCGTAAGGCTGTGATAAAAAAATTGGGGAGTGATAGAGATGACGTTGTCAGATTTTTGAGTTTGTTAGTTGTAGTAATCCCTGAGGATAAAGTGTGGCTTGAAAATATTAGCTATTCCAGAAGGAATGTGAAAATAGTTGGTTACGCCAAAAATGACGAAACAGTCGTGGACCTGATAAATAACCTTGAAGCCACTCCATATATTGGTCGAGACAGAGTTAATTTAATTAGAACTCAAACAGTAAACTATGCAAGATTACATCTAAAACGATTTGAATTAACTTTTAAATTTGGAACATTTTCAGAAATTTTAGCTCGAAAAACAAAACAGCGATAAAAATGTACCTGCTCAAGTTTACTCATATCAATGGATGGAGACCATGGCAGGGTTAAATATCGAGGTACTTTCAAAGGAAAAAATAGAAAACACTTTAAAAGCTTGGACTACTGGCAAAAAGCTTTTGGTGCTGTTTCTCACAATTTTTTTAATTGGTGGCACTTATTGGTATTTTTTTTACAGAAATTCTCAGAAAGAAATAAAACGGCTTCAACATAAAATAGTTCAAAAAAAAGCAAAATTGGCAAAGCTAAGAAACGCTAAGAAAAAAAGTGCAACACTACAGAGAAAATTACTAACTGCCCAAGAAGAGCTCGAAGTTCTATTAGCAACATTGCCGGAAGCCAGGGAAATCCCGAGTTTTTTACAATACATAGCAGATATTGGAGCAACATGTGGTTTGAGTCAATTATTGTTTGAACCCCAACGGGAAGAGTACCGGGATTTTTATGCAATAATTCCAGTTAAGTTAAAACTTGTGGGGAATTTTCATAAACTGGGGATGTTCCTCGACAAACTTTCAAAGCTTAACCGATTGGTAAGAGTCAGATCTCTCAAGGTAGGACATGCTAAAAAAAATAGTACTAACATAAAGATTGACATGGTAATTGAAACTTACAGATATTTGCAACCAACTGAACAAAAGACAAAAACAAAGAGAAAAAAGAAAAGACGAGGTCGTTAAAAAGTCAAAACAAAGGGGGCTGAAAATGTTATTCCCTAAAAATGGGAAATTTGGTTTCTTGGGCATAATTTCGGCAATTATACTGGTACTGTTCTTATCAGTTTGTGCCCATGCCGAAACTCACAACAGCCTAAAAAAAGTAATTGTAAAGGACTCTGGAAATGCAACAATAATTGAAATAGAAACTGAGACCGATATCCAGGACTGCAGGCTATTGAACAAGGAGAATCATAGCACTTTTCAGTTATTTCTAACGGGTTTGCAAATTGACTCTCCTCTTGCCTCTATACCGACGAAATCAAATTACGTTGCAAGGCTGATTTTAAAACGTAAAAAGGATGGAATAATCTTGAACGGGAAGCTAACTCGTGAATGGTCTAACTACACATTAAGTAAAGACGCAAATATGATTCATATTAGATTGGGCTTCGATTTTAACCAGCCAGATCTAAATAAACCGAAGGCAGTGTCCAATTTAACTCCCGTTACTTCAGTCAAAAATATAGCTGCTCAGAATATAGACGAGAAAGCTTTGGAAAACCTATTACGTGATTTCGAATCCATGGCTCCAACTGAAAAAACACTAATGGCAGAACAGCCCGAAGGGTTATATTTTGGGAAAAAAGTTTACACGGGCAAACCCATTAGCCTAGATTTAGTGGATGCAGACTTAAAGAATGTGTTAAGGCTAATTGCTGATTTTACCAAGATGAACATAGTCATAGATCCAGGCATTCATGGTAAAGTTACTCTTAAAGTAGAAAATGTACCGTGGGATCAAATATTTGATATGATATTGAAAGCAAACGGCTTAGGTATTGAAAAGCAGGGAAATGTTATAAGGGTCGCCAAAAAGGGGAAACTAAGAAAAGAACTTGAAGAACAGGAGAAATTATTAGAGAAGCAAAGAAGTTTAATAGAGAAACAAGCGGAGCTACTCAGAACTCGAAAAAATCTGGGTCCCGTAGAAACAGCTTATTTGGTTGTTAATTATGCTGATTTAGACACCATAAAGGATCAAATAGACAAAACAATAAAGAGTGACGATGGGAAGATTGATGTTGATCCAAGAACCAGAACAATTATTTATACAGATTATCGTCCTAGAATAGAGGACGCAAAGAGGCTCATTAGTCGCCTGGACAAACCTCTTTTGCAAGTTCTGTTGGAAGCACGTGTTGTGGCTGTAAATTCAAGATTTAGGCGGGCATTGGGTATTAGATGGGGATTTGCTTATGAAAATTTTGGTTCGACAACCTTTGATCCCAATAATCCGGGCAATAGCGCAACAAGTTATAGTCCCAATTTCGCAATAAATACTCCTGTTGCCGCAAATGCGGGAGTACTTGGTTTCGCATGGAGTTTGCTGAAAGGAAGAAATCTTTTTTCTATTGATATGGAATTACGAGCTGCCGAAGAAAACGGTGTAGGTCACATCATTGCAGCACCACGCGTTCATACACTCAATAATCAAACAGCTACTATCACCCAAGGCATAGAAATACCCTATTTAGAGCTGACTGAAACGGGAGTCGCTACCACTGAATTCAGAGAAGCTGTACTTGAGCTTAATGTTACCCCTTATGTTACTCCAGACCGAAGAATTCTATTAAAATTAGATGTTAAGCAGGAAGAACCAGATTTTAGCAGAGCAATACAGGGCCAGCCTCCAATTAACAAAAATGAAGTAAAAACCCAGCTACTCGTGGAAGATGATACTATTGTAGTTTTGGGAGGTGTTTTAAAAAATAGGGTGGATTTTACACAAGAAGCAGTTCCAGGATTATCGAAACTGCCTTTGTTAGGAGGATTGTTCAAATCAAAGGATAAACTTCATGAAAAAAATGAGTTGATGATTTTCATAAAACCTAGGATAATAGAGCTTCCACAAGTTCAAATAGCGGAGCAATAACAGGTTTTAATGAAAACAACGGAGAGGAACCTAAGGATAGCGATTCATCGACTTTTCGTACTTAGAATACTCCTTTTGATTGGATTTCCTTTTGTTCTTGTCTCATGTGTGGGGCAAAGCGCAAAGGTAGCACCTCAAAAAAGATCTAAACCAAGCCAACCAGCAAAAGTAGAAATACTAAAAAAAGACAAGAAGTTAACTCACCTGAAAAGAATAACGAAACAAGATTATTTGCGCAAAATAGAGGAAATCCGTGATCCTAAAATAGTGATATACAAATCCAAGAGACAGCTGTTTGTGATAGATGGAGATACAATAGTAAGGAAATATCCTATTGCTCTGGGGAAAAATCCCAAGGGTGACAAAACACTTCAAGGTGACGGCAAAACCCCTGAGGGAGCCTACAGGGTCTGTATTAAAAATTCCCGCAGCCGTTTTTACAAATCGATAGGAATAAATTATCCTACCATACATCATGCAGAAAAGGCATTCGTTAATGGACTAATAACAGCCGAAGAGTACAAACGGATTATTCTCGCAAACGAGCAAGGTCGAACACCCCCGTGGAATACTAAGTTAGGTGGAGCGATTTTCATACATGGTGGTGGAGCGTATGCCGATTGGACGGATGGTTGTGTGGCCTTGTACAATACAGATATGGATGAGCTGTACCGTATAGTAAAAATAGGCACGCCTGTGTATATTTTCCCTTAATGTAGCAAACTGGTTATTATCCACTATTAGGCCAATAGAAAATGATAAAATGAAAATTGACAACATAATTGAGGCTATACGTAATAAGCGGATACGAATTACAGATCATGCAGACGAAGAGGCTGAGAACGATGAATTGACATTTGACGAGATATATTTTTCTGTTTTTAATGGAGTAATAATAGAAGATTATCCAGATGATAAGCCCTATCCAAGTTGTCTAATTTATGGTGAGACATTCAGTGGTGAACCTGTTCACAGCGTGTGAGCATTTAATGAACTGACCCAATGGGCTGTGCTGATTACAGTATGCCGCCCAGATCCAAATAAATGGATAGAATGGAAAAAAAGGAGAAAAAATTATGAAACCCTTTAAAAAATGCCCAATTTGTGGCGGCGAACTTGAGCAATGAGCAAAAGGAAGTAGAGAAACTCCTACGTGGAGGAAAACATACAGCTGTTATCCGAGTTCAAGCTGAAGTTTGTTTGCATTGTGGAGAAAGACTTTATGCGGAAGACACAGTCAGGTTTTTTGAACAAATTCGAAATAAGTTAAGACGACAAGAAATTTCCGATTTCCTTCCTGTAGGGCAATTTTTTGAGGTAATTGTTAAGAAGCCTAACGAACCATTGGAGCGGACGTGAAAAATGCTGACGCATTTTCAGCCGCTCAATTCGATTATTATACTCCCACCAAATAGAAGACTAATAACCATGACTAAATCGCTTGAGAAAGCATTTGCTGAATCAGAAAATGTATTAGATAGTCTTGCAAATGAGGCTCTTACGGAAAATGCAGAAGGCAAGATAGATCCATTGGATGTCAATCAACTATAATGTCCCATGCCACCGAACGGTTTCGAAAGCTCCTGGCTCAATTACCAAAGAAGATCCAAAAACAAGCGAAAGAAGCTTACCCGCAATTTGAAAAAGATCCTTATCACCCAGGATTACGCATCAAACCAGTTCATTCCAAACGTCCTATATTTGAAGTTCGCATATCAAGAAATTGTAATGACCCCCATAAATCAATACCAAATTTTTTGTTTTTTGTAGTAGAGTATTTGAATGATGGTTTTTCTTGTTAAAGAGTATGGCGGTCATTTGTTTTACCTTCGCTTCAGACCTTGACAACCGGCTTTGGTCATGGTGAGAAGAAGGTGGTTTTAGCGGTTGCACTGGGGAAAAAATACGACATTTCAAACATTTGCTTCACAATCATTATTTTACCATGCCCAAATCCGGCAAGCCTTTCAGGTTGTCAAGGCCTTTTCGCTTCGGATTATGCCTCCGGCGGAGCGGTTCCCTGAGGAAAAAAACTGCTGTTAAGCAGCTAGTTTATATCTATATTCAACAGGACTAAGATATCCCAGTTCTTGATGGGGTCTGCAGGTATTATATTCCTGGATCCACGCCTCTATAGTTTTTCTCGCTTCGGA
>JALXAE010000139.1 GCA_026992355.1 Syntrophobacterales bacterium
ATCCATACGTGATTTTGCAAAAAAGGAATTAGGCATAATTTTACCCGATGATCTGGTTAAATTCCTAGAAACTCACGATGAATGCTTAAACGATAATCCTTTTGATAGAACAGAATGGAAATCTGGATTTGGAGATATTCACTTCATTTGTGGCACCACCAAGGCCTTTCGTTCAAGGTTTCCGAATTTTCCCGAAACAATGGTAATAATAGGATACTTAGGACAAAAAGAAATAGTGGTCAATCGACAGGTAACATTTATAGATGAATACATTGGAGTAGATACCCTCACTGACTCTGTATATCTGGTCGATTCTTTAGGAAAATTAGAAAAAATAGGCGAACGCTTCTCTGATTGGCTAAAACACTTCATGACTTGCTTAAAAAATCACGAACCCAGTAAACCTCATCATATGTTGGATTACTTCAAAAAGAAATTCCGTAAATAATGTGCTTCGTTTATGAATGCATTGGGAAGGCAATGCCTCGTAAGGAGCCACAACATCCACTTTACAGGGGGATGTGGTTGGAAGGGAAATATGTTTATTTCTTTTTCGACTCAAAAGTGGACGAATTTTTTAAAGACTGGATTCAACAGCAAGAGGACCTCTCTTTCAATAATTTTTATAAATTCCATCCATCAAATTGGCAAAAGTTTCATAAGTCACTAGAAGTTGGAACCTTTTGTATAAAAACTCTGGAACTGAACAAAAATTCACTTCTCACTCCACAAGGGGAAAAAACCAATAGAACAATATTACTCAAAACCAGCGCGTCCTTCGGATCTGGCGTACACCCAACCACCAAAACATCCTTAATTGCGCTGGAAAAAGTGTTTCAACTGAATAACCATAAAACTATTTTAGACTGCGGAACAGGCTCAGGTATATTGGGTATCGCATCTGCTATGCTAGGTGCAGAGAGGATAATCTGTTCGGATATAAATATGCTCTCCCTGAGGGACGCCAGGGAAAATGTGAAACTGAACGCTAGGGAAAAATCATTTCATTTCGTTATAGGTGATGGGGTTTCTTGCATAAACCCGAAAAATATAGATCTTCTTGTAATGAATGTGGAATGGCCTTCTTTAAACAAAATACTCAGACAGCAAAAATGGCATTGTTTTAAAATGTTAATTATAAGTGGCTTCCCACGGTTTCTGAGAAACATTGTAATCGGACTTACAAGGGAAACTCATTCTGTTCTTGATTCTATCCAGTTAGAAGAGTGGGAAGCCCTAATTCTTGTTCGCAAGTATATTGCTTAAGCAGCACAACTCACAGAGTTCTTTTTTAGAACAGTTCCATCCGTTCGGAGAACTATTTCTTCACACGTAATGTCAGCGCCCACATTTTCAAGAGCTTTTCTAACCAAACCCGTAAGACCTGAACAACAGGGAACTTCCATTCTTAAAATCGTCACGGATTTAATATCGGCATTCTTAAATATCGCCGTCAGTTTAGCAAGGTATTCGTTAAGATCATCAAACTTTGGACATCCAATTACTACCACCTTATCATCCAAAAAATCCCGTTGAAAAGCGGAACTAACAACGGGTGCACAGTCAGCAGCAATCAGAAGATTACTTTCCTGCAGAAACGGTGCATTAGGTGTAACCAGCTTCAATTTAACAGGCCAATTTTTTAACTGCCCGGAACTGAAGCTTTGCATCATAGCAGAAGGACAGCTTATAGTATGCTCGGAGCTTACGTCATGAGTAGCCTGATGCTGACGCTTTTTCTTAAGATATTCCTCTACAGCCTCCGGATCGAAATCTTCAGCTTCTCTTTCAACTATTGTAATAGCTCCCTGAGGACATTCACCAATACAGGCCCCTAGACCATCACAATAGTTTTCAGAAACAAGTTTGGCCTTACCGTCAATTATTTCCAGAGCCCCCTCAGCACAGGCTATCACACACTGCCCGCAACCATCACATTTTTCCTCATCAATTTGTATTATCTTCCGTAAAACTTTCATATTAACCTCCATATTTTTCAACTAACTCATCAGCTATTTTTTTCGCCGCCTGGGAATGCAACAAAGAATTGTAATGGTCTTTTTTTATGGGACCGTGTTTCAATTTTTCTTCAAGCTCCGATAAAATCAAAGCATCCTTGAAAATAGCCTTATTCCCTGACAAATTTTCAATTTTATCATTTTGAGATAGTATAAGCTCACATACCTCATCAATTATCTCTTTCCTGATAGAAAGACCTTCCATGATTTCTTTCGCTGCTTGTGCACTTTCTTCAGGAGATTTACTAACCCCACCAGGAACAGAAGGTACAGCATGAAGGTGAGCTGCCATAATAACCACAGCAGGATCGCCCTTTTCTGAACGCAAAAGTTCTTCAGCATAACGAGCAGCCTTGATTGAGCTGCTGATACTTTTAAAATTTCGCCCATATCTCTTCTTGGCTTCAACGGCCACTCGGTCTTTTAATAGATGTTCCCTTTGAGCCAACAACTCGGGAGGCAGATCACCCAGACACTGTTCGGCATATTTACAGTAGGCTGCACAACCGAAATCCATCTTAGGATTCACAAATTTATGCCCACAATTAGGACACTTTCTAGACGGTTCATCTTTAAAAAATTCAACCTTATGACCACACTCCGGGCAATCTGCTTCAAAAATAGCGTCTTTACCCCAAAACCTGCTATCCTGCCCTGGACACTTCATAGATTTCTCCTTTTTTCTATTTCCTTCAAATTCAAACTAATTATACACGATTTTTTCGTCATTGACGTGAATCAATAGTAACTTTAAAAATCCTTTTCGCTTTCATAGTTTTTCTTATAGATTAATCGTCTACCGGAAATTCGCATATTAGTAACCTCCACAAGGAATAGAACAATGAATGAAAAACTAAATGTAATCTCACAACTGCCTCTATTTTCAGGACTGGATCCAGAAATACAAGATAAATTGGCCAACCTGGCGGTAACTAAAATTTACAAAAAAGGCGAAATGCTCTTCAGAGAAGGTACTCTCGCCGATGGGCTATTCATAATAAAAAGTGGGAGGATAAAAATATACAAAACGTCATGGGAAGGAAAAGAACAGGTACTACACTTTTTTGGCCCTTTAGAAATGTTTGCCGAAGTACCCGTTTTCCAGGGCAGCGATTATCCAGCATCCGCAGAAGCCATAGAAACATCAGAGGTTCTTTTCATACCAAGGGAAACTCTTCTTAATTTTCTCAAGGAAAATTGCGATATTGCTATAAAATTTCTGGCTCTCCTTGCAGCAAGACTAAGATACTTCACACGCCTCATAGAAGACCTTTCACTCAAAGAAGTACCTGCAAGGCTGGCTGCTTATATACTGTATCGCTTGAAAGAAACAAAAGGCATGAAAGAAATCAACTTAGACATTCCGAGACACCTACTCGCTGCTTTACTTGGAACTACTCCAGAAACACTGTCTAGAATCTTCACGAAAATGCGAAGCGCAAATTACATAGAAGTTTCAGGTAAAAAACTGAGGGTTATTGACCAAGAAAAGTTAGAAAATCTTGCTTTGGAAGGAAAGTGGACAGAATCAGAATGACCAAGCTCTGCCTGTCGCAGGATTTGACGGGGAAGGCAGAGCGAATCTATCGTATATCAACCAGTCTACACTTTTACTTCTCGGATCCAACCAAAGGGATCATCCTTTTCTCCATACTGAATACCTACAATTTCATCGTAGAAACGCTTTGACCATTCGCCTACTTTGCCGTCATTTATAACATAATTTTCATCCTTGTAGCATAACTCACCAACAGGTGAAATTACCGCGGCCGTCCCCGTTCCAAAGCATTCCTGGAGACGCCCATCTTTTATACCCTGGATAACCTCATCAATGGTAATAGGACGCTCTTTAACCCTGACCCCCCACTGTTTAGCAAGTTGAATAACAGAATCTCTCGTTACTCCTGGAAGTATCGAACCTGTCAAAGGTGGGGTAATCAGTTCATCGTCAACTCTGAAAAATATATTCATTGTGCCAACTTCCTCTACATATTTCCTTTCCACTGCATCGAGCCATAGAACTTGAGTGTAGCCCTTCTTTTTTGCGATTTCTGCAGCATAAAGACTGGCTGCATAGTTTCCTACCGTTTTGGCTTCTCCCACACCACCCCTAACAGCTCGAACAAATTCGTCGGTAACATAAATCTTTACAGGGTTAAAACCTTCCGGATAATACGGCCCAACCGGACTTGTTATTATGTAATAAATGTACTCCTTGGCAGGTCTAACGCCCAAAGCAGGTTCTGTAGCAAACATAGTTGGTCGAATATAAAGAGAAGTACCCTTGCTACGGGGAATCCAATCAGCATCTATCCTTAAAAGTTGCTCTAAGGCCTTTATTTGAAAATCAGGATCCACCTCAGGCATGCAAAGACGTTTTGCAGATCTATTAAATCTTTCACAATTTTTCTCCGGTCTGAACAGATGAATCCTGCCATCAGCACACCTATAAGCCTTCAGCCCTTCAAATATTCCTTGACCATAGTGCAAAATCATAGCTGCAGGATCAAGCACAATGTCCTGATAGGGAACTATTCGGGCATCGTGCCATCCTTTATCTTCCGCATAGTTCATCACAAACATGTGATCACTGAAAACCGTACCAAAAACTAGATTGTTTTCGTCCTCAGGTTTGGGCCGTTTTGATGCTTCGTCCACCAACTGAACACTAATCTCTAACATACCACTACCTCCACGCACTTAAATGGGTTTTCCTCAAATCACATAGAATATATGTACTCCCTTTGGCAAGAAATTATGCAGTCTGCTTACTTTGATTGTATGGAACTTTCACTAAAAAGAGCAAACCAATAACAAAAAAAGCAAGGGTGCTTACAACAGCATAGCGAAAATTATGGGTGATATCAAAAATCAACCCAAAGACAAAAGGTCCCAAAAGAGAAGATAATTTGCCTCCGATTGCGTAAAAACCAAAGTACTGAGAACTCATATCGAGCGGAATTATCTTGGAATAGAAAGAACGACTTAAAGCCTGACTGCCCCCTATAACAAAGCCAACAATGGCCGCAAGGATAAAAAATTCATAAGAGCGGTTCATAAAATAAGCATAACAAACAATTAAACACCATATGATTAGGGAAAAAATCAACATATTCTTGGTACCATATTGTTTCGATGCCTTCGCAAAAACTAAAGCCCCTGGAAAGCCTACAATCTGGGATACAAGGAGAGCAAGCAAAATATTCGATAACTGCAATCTTAAGTAGTGGCTTCCATAAATGGAGGCCATGGTTATCACTGTTTGGATACCATTGTTATAAAAAAAGAATGCGAGCAAAAACAACATTGCAATTCGTAACTTCATAATACGACCAAAGGGGAAGCAGAGCATCGAAAAAGTGAGTTCACATTTTTCCGCAGAAGAACTCAATGAATCCCGTGGTAGCAACTTTAAAGCCGGCAAAGCAAAAAGAAGCCACCATAAACCCGCAGATGCTAAACACACTCGCAAGATTCTGTATTCTGAAAAGACGATTTTCCGGTTAAATAAAGAAAGCAAAATCAAATAAAGGCCTAAAAGGAGGGCGCCTCCCAGATAGCCCCATGAATATCCAATCCCGGACACAAGATCTTGGCTATCTTTTGGAACAATAGCGGGCAAAAAACTGTTGTAAAAAACCTCTGCGAGAAGAAAACTGAGATAGGATATAAAAACAAGGGCTGCCGTAAACCAAATTTTGCCTGGATACGATATGTAAAAACCTATGGTAGTAGTGCCCCCTAGTACTGTGAAAAATGAGAAGAAAAACTTCCTAAGAGCTAAGTAATCCGACAGAGCCCCTAAAATGGGTGCTATAAGAACAACACAGAAAACAGTAGTTGACATCAAATAGGCCCATAAAGAAACACCACTTACGTGCAAGGACAAAAACGGTAGATAAACTCCCTTAGACCCTGTCACCACCTTTGAAAAATATACTGGCATCAGGGCCGTGATTATGGACAAAATGTATGCCGAATTAGCCCAGTCGTAGAAACACCAAGCATCCCAAACCTTTGATCCTGTGGAAAAGTAGCGTTGTATCCTTACAAAAAACAGCTATCTATACCTCCTCAAGGTGGAACAAAGGGTTTTATATCAAGCACAGGTGTCCCATTATACATATCAATTTTCTTCACCCTAATGACATTGTCTTTAACGTCCAAGACATCCAGAACGGATAAACCGATAGGATTTGGCCGAATTGGTGAACAAATACTAAAGACACCCATTACTTTATTCTTATGTGGAGGTTTTTGCTTTAAATGAGAGGGAGTAAATGGAATGCTCTTATGAAAGTGAAACAAGACAATAATTTTGTCTCCTGGTTTAATATCACACAATCCTTCAGTGTATTCTTCGAATAGGACTATTTCTCCTTCAACATCCGATACAGTCCAATGCCTGGGGATAGCCTCAGCATCAGTACGCACATACCCTATCGGTTTAAAAGCCACTTCTTCTTTCATGTTAAAACCCAAAAGTTACCGTTATTCAATAACCCTCAAACAGTCCTGGGGAAACCTGTAAGTTCCCTTCTCGTCAAGAGTAACTTCTATTAAAGCATCGGGATCATTTTTACTGGTATCAGGATCAGTTATTATCCCATGCATGCCTATAAAATCATTCATAAAATCTTCCCAGGACTCATCTTCCGATTTTTTATAAATCTCAACCTTTTGTCCTTTCCTGAAACTCATGTTCCCCCTCCCTTGTCAAAAGCTACAAAAACATCATCTGTTTTTTTAATTATTACTTGTTCAACCAGCGAATGTCAAAGAGATGTAAAAACTTTTAGCCATCTTTAAAGAGAACCTAACATCATATTAACTTGTTATCATACTGATTGTCATGTCTTGCGTAAAATGTTCTATATTACATTGTAATATTATTTCAACAATCTTGACTAGTTAAGAAGGAACAAAAATGAAAATAGCTCTCTTAGGAAGTAGGGGTATCCCGGCATCATACAGTGGGTTCGAAACTTTCTATGAAAATCTAGCCGTAAGATTAGTGGCTAGAGGTCACGAAGTTACTGTTTACAACAGGCGAGGATATACTCCATCCATATCTTTTTACAAAGGAGTTCGTATCGTCAACATGCCTTCAATACGCACTAAACACTTAGAAACTATATCGCACACCATGCTTTCGGCATTACATGCGGCAAAGTATAACTACGACATTTATTATTTCTGTATAGTTGGCAACAGTCCAGTTGCTTTGCTCACAAAATTGTTGGGAAAGCGAGTAGTACTAAACGTGGACGGCGCTGATGCCGATAGAGAAAAATGGGATAGTTTAGCAAAAAAATACATAAGGTTTTCTGAAAAGCTAGCCCCAGTAAGTTCTCACGTAATAATAGCAGACTCCAGAGCTATAAAAAAAAGATACAAAACTCTATATGATAGCGAAAGTATTTTTGTGCCTTATGGCGCCAATCCCTGGCCGAGAGAAAAAGAGCGTAACAATAAAGGTGTGTTAGAAAGATTCAACATCCAACACGACGAATACATCCTTTTCGTCAGCCGCATGACCCCTGAAAATAAAGCGGATCTTCTCGTAAAGGCTTTCAGAAAAGCAAAAACCGATCTCAAGCTTGTTCTTGTTGGAGACGCTCCATATGTCGACGATTATAAAAGATACTTGGACAAATTATGTAAGAATGATCCCGGAATAGTTCGAACAGGATATCTGTGGGGACCAGATTACAGGCAGATTAGTTGTCATTGTCGCTTTTTTGTGCTTCCTTCCACGATTGATGGTACCAGGCCAGTCCTATTGGATCAGATGGCCTTTGGAAATTGCGTGCTCGTAGCAAAGAATCCTGCACAAATCGAAGTGGTAAGAAACTGTGGAGCTTATTTTGATAGAAAAAATGCATTGGAATCATTGAAGGAAAAAATCGAAGAGCTAAGCAGCAACTATGATCTTGTTTTAAAATATCGTCAGTTAGCATGGAACCGGGTCAGGAAGGTTTATTCGTGGGAAAGAATAACCAGGGTTTACGAAAAACTTTTCAAAAAAATGATAAAGGAAATCACCAATTAGCTCCGTTAATGACTTTAGAATAAAGATCAAGATAATCGTCTACCATTCTCTTAACGGAAAATTTTCTTTCGGCTATTTTTCGGCAATGTTCGGGTTTGATTTCGTGTACTCGAGCCATGGATCTAGCTAAATCTCTAACCCCGTCACAAAGAAAGCCATTTACACCATGTTCGATTTGCTCCGGAATTCCTCCTTTATTTAAGGCAATCACTGGAGTTCCACAGGCTAAAGATTCCAGAATTACTAAAGGAAAAACATCAAACCATCTTGGAGTCTGGATAAGGGCCTCTGCGTACTGAACATGTTCTATAGTTCCCAAAACTTCACCTATGTAGTTTACCTTTGATATGAGTTTTACCAGCGGATAAACTACAGCTTTAAAATACCTTCTATCTTCCACATTGCCCGCCAGCAAAAGCTCCTTTCTAGCTAACATTGCTGCCATAATAGCCAAATGTTGTCCCTTGTATGTCGCAATTTTGGCAATATGAATCATCGGTTGATTCTTTGTGGCGCAAAAGGGATAGTTTCCCAAATTTAAACCATAGTGAACATAGGGTACCGGCGGATTGAACAACAGGGAATGAGCTTTGCTCGCCGCCACAAGATTTGGTCTTTTATGCCCGGGAAAAGGGGGAATACATATTGATATTATGAACGGAAAAGAATCAGGATGTCGTAACACAAACAAGTTCTCAAAAGACCAATCATGAATAATATCAACGGGATTTTCACTCAGATACTCTTTCATTGCCCTGTATAAGGGCTCTTCAGACACACCTTTTTGACCCTTAGCTAAACCTGAAGGGGCAGTAGAAGCCTCATATCCCGCAACCTCAATGGTAGTCCCGGAACAATAACTGCCAGGAGTTGCAAATAACACTACCTCATGTCCCCGCCTTACAAGTTCCTCAACAAATTCATAAACAACGCGCTCTATTCCACCATATCCAACAGGCGGCGTAGTTTTGTAAGGTATGGATACAACTGCAACTTTCATTAATTTCTTCCCAGCACCTTCCTAAAGGCTACAATAACATCCTCCACATCCCGGTCACTTAAACACCCTGACAAAGGTAGAGACAGGGTTCGATCTCCCACCCATTCAGCATTTGGAAAATCACCCTTTTTTAAACCAAAGGTTTTCTTGTAGAATGAATGGTAATGGACAGGAAGATAATGAACGCCTACTCCAATATTTTCCATAGTCAGGGCATGCAATACCCAATCTCTTGTTTTTCCAAGCCTTTCGGTATCAATCAAAGGGGTATAGAGATGATAGGAATGTTCTGTATTCCTCTGAGGATCGGGGGGCAAAAATACGGGTAAGTCGCGAAAACTATCGTTATAGATTTGCCAAATTTCTTTTCTCCTGGCCCTAAATTTTTCAATTTTTTTTAACTGGTGCAAACCAATAGCAGCCTGTATATCCATCATGTTATATTTAAAACCAGCATGAATTACCTCATAATGTTTATACCCCTCATCAGAAAACCTCCCCCATGCATCCTTGCTCATACCATGTAAGGCAAGCATCTTAACCCGCTCAGCTATTTTGTCATTATCGGTCACTATTATTCCACCTTCACCAGTGGTTATATTCTTCGTCACATAAAAGCTAAAACACCCAACATCACCAAAACAGCCTGCATCAACACCTTTATAGGAGGTTTCTATTGCGTGAGCACAATCTTCCACGACAAAAAGATCATAACGGCGAGCAAGATCCATAATCTCGTCCATGTCACAGGGTCGACCCGCAAAATGCACCACCAATATACCCTTGGTTCTGGGACCAATTTTTTTCTCAACTTCAGAAGGATCAATATTAAAGGAGTCGCGCTTACAATCGGCCAGTACCGGAATACCACCAGCATGGATTATAGCGTTGACTGTGGCGCAGAAGGTCATAGGGGTTGTAATAATTTCATCACCCGGCCTGATCCCTATAGCCAGCATGGAAAGATGAAGTGCGGCCGTACATGAATTCACAGCAATGGCGTGCTTCCGCCCTTTCATTTTCCGAAATTCTTCTTCAAAAAGAGCAACCTTGGGCCCAGTGCCTATCCATCTTTTTTTCATTGAATCAACAACTTCGTCGATCTCTTCCTGACCAATGCATGGGGCACCAAACACTAGAAATTTCTCTTTAACCCTTACGGGTTTGCCACCGTCTATTGCAAGCATTCTTATCCTTACATATTCTTATCTTTACCCAGATTTTCCAAAATCCTAGTCCTAGCTATTACCTGTCCCCGTTGTATAAAGCCCATAAGTAGCACTACACCAACCCAAAAGCAAAAACATGAGCGCGGAGATATGGGGAGTCATAATAAATCCTGGATCGACTAATACATGGATAAAATGCGCCAGAATACCTCCACAAATTCCTATCATTACTGACAGCATAAAATCATCAATTCCAGACACAAAACCCTTTAACATATAAAAAAAGGGAAATGAAAAAATTAAAAGGAACAGTGTCAGGCCAACAACACCGGTTTCGGTAGCAATCAATAAATACATGTTATGTACAACATGTTTGTATCCCCTAAATATCCTGGAAAATCCCGTTTTGTCATATTCTTTAAAAACTTCTGAAAAGTTATTTAATCCTACACCTAGCACAGGAAACTGCTTAAAAACAGAAAAAGCAGCTTTGTTAAGGGGCATACGAACCGCCAAAGCTTGATAATCTCTACCCAAAAAACGCTTTTTAACCATAGGATACGAAAAGAACAAAAGCGCCAGCGCCAACAAGAAAATAAGCAATAATTGAAAAAGTGATTTCAAACTAAGCAAGCGTTTTGAAATCAAAAATAATACAACAAAAGCTACCCCAAAAGGGTAACTCATCCAGGCTCCTCGCGATTTGGTAAATATCAGGGCAACACTACCTATCAACCAGGCACCTATTGCTAAGATACCCACCGCCCAACTGGGCCATATCCAAAAAACGGCAAAAGCCACAGGTAAAGTAATTTCAAGAAAATACCCTAAGAAATTAGGATGTCCAAGAGTGCCCATAACTCTATGTACCTTTTGACCCGGAAACAACTCTGCAGTTTTTACTACCCCAAGAAAGCCTATCTGAGGAAAACTCTTCATGAAATATTGAACACAAGCCAATAGGGATTGAAACAAAAGGGTAACCAAAATACAAATAATAAGAAACCTAAGAAGCCTCGGGTTTGCAATATTAGAAATGGTGAAAAGAACGGTACCGAGCATAATAAGGCGAATGATTTCAAAAGAAACATAAACTGGATACTTCGCATTTATTAAAGTCAGAATGCCCCATAATAGATAACAAAGTAAAGCAATAACCTCACCGCCAACGCGAAACGATCTGTGCCCGTTCAATCTCTCCAAGATAAAAAAAAGCAGCAAAGCAATACTTAATAACCACGTAGCCGAAATTGCGACGCTGGAAGCCGTACCCACATGCTTATGTAAAAATAAATTAATATCGATATTAACAGGTACAAAAAAAACTATGCCAAAAAGCAGTAACTCCTTCCGAATATCGGAAAACAATAATAATCCGGTAATTAAAATTAAGCCGAGTAACGTTGCTATCAGAAACTTCAATGACAAACCGGAAACTGCAATACCAACTAACGCGGAAAATATCCCCCCAATAAAAATAAAAGCATAAAAAACATTGTTTTCAGCATCTAGCATTCTATAATGTCTCATACAAATATTTGGGAACAAAATATCGCTTGCCGTTTAAGATACCCCCAAGAACATCCACTCCGCTGGTTTTTAGCCTACTTAGTGCAACCTTAACCGCTGGAAACCTTGTTTTATGGGCCTTGATAACGAATATCACAGAATCTAGTTGGGTAAAAAAGGGCATTATTTCGGGATAATGCCCTATAGGCGGCAAATCAAAGACTACTATATCAAAGGATCTCTTCAATCCTTGAAGAAAATCTAAAACATTAGGATTGACAAAAAAATCCGGTATGTCTTTTTTTTCAACGACACCAAATGGAAGTAAATAACAAATATTTTTTTTCTTAGCTTTTATGACATCTTTCCAGTTATTAATCCTTCCCAGGAAAACATCAGCCAGTCCGGGGGAAATAGATATTCGCTCAGTTTTATGAAGACTCGGATTATGAATAGCAGCATCTACAATTAGTGAAGAAATATAGGAAGAATTGCTCAAAGCATGACCAAGGATTCTAGCAACCGTTGATACACCTTCTCCTCTATGAGTTGATGTCAAACCGATCAATTTAATATCCTTTCTCGAGCTTTTGATAGCATCCATAATAGTACCGAACACCTGATACGACACCAAATCAAAGGTTGTATTACGATATGCAGCCAATGTTTTGCCTTTATTATAAACTTCAGAAAATATCCCCATTTTATTTATCCCTTAGAAACTCTATATCTGGAATGGTTATAATATGTTTTATTCCTAGTTTTTCCAGATCTCCACCTCTGTCAATAGTTACAGAAAACATCTCCCTTAAAAAAGCTAATATTATTCCCATAAAGAAAGACACCACAGCAACAACGAGTAATATAAGTTTCTTTTTAGGCCACACAGGATCCAATGGAGGACTCGCTGGATTTATAATCTGGACACTGGCTATTTTCCATTTGTCCATTTCTCCAGTAATTCTCAGTTCTTCAGCCTTTTTACTGTAAAGTAAAAAGTTATCCTCATATATTTTCCGCATTCTCTGTAGCTGCTGGTACCGCAACTGCAAATCTACTAATTTTGTTAACTTCTTATTAATCTCCTCCAATTGCTGCTCTATTTCAGATTGCAGGGATTTCAGATTTGCTTCTTCAATCGACAAAATATTAATCAAGCTTTCCGCCTTTTGTTTTCTTAGCTTTTGTATCTGCTCTTTTATCGATTTGACTTCCCTTGATTCAGGAGTAAAAATCTGGAGCGCTTCATTTAATGCGGCTTTTAATTCAAAATATTTCTTATCAAGCGGTGCAAGGTCAGTGAATTTAACTCCTAAATAACCGATCTGAGGTGTTTCAATCCATTCGGTGCCTGAGGATAATAGCCTGTTTATGCTTGATTTTTTCAGGCTAATTTGCGGTAATTTCAGCCTAATATTCTGAAGTCGCTTCTCCAAATCCGCTCTCTGATTTAGTAGAATATCTTTTTGCCTCTCCACTGCCGCAATACCATGCTTTTCCTGGAAGTCTCTAATTTCGTTTTCTATCTTGCCCAAAAGGTTTTTGTAAGTTTTGATCTGATCCTCATAAAAAGCCACAGATTGTTGGGACTTGTTAATTCTTTCCCGGTAATCCAAATAAGCTTTGGCGTACACATTGGCTGCAAAGGCTGCAAACTCGGGGTTACTCCATTTAAATCCAAGCTGAATAACATTTGATTCTTCTTGCCAATTAACCACAAGCGCTTGTCTAAAGGCACGGAATAACCTTTTAGTTTCACTCTCTCTCTTCTTAAGCCCAATTTTATAAGGAATATCCTTAAGCCATGAAATAATGGAGTGTATCAAAGTTCTAACAGTACTTACTATTGATCGACCCTTTTTTTCTTGTTTTGTAAGTTCATCCAACTTCTCTTTCAAAATTGGTATTACTTTATAAGTAAGTATAGGATTGGTAATAATTTCGATTTCATCTTGTATATTTTCCGGCCTTTCCCGGATAACTATATTATATGGAGTATTTGGCAAAACACTAAGAGGCGATAACTTTTCCCTACCAAGTTTTACCATCAACTTTGTTTCGGCAACATACACTGGGCTTTTAACCAGAACATAAGCCAAAGCCAAAAGGACTGCTATTGAAAATACACCCACTATTAGCCACTTGTTCTTAAATAAGATGTTCAAAACTTCTGTAATACTAAGAACCCTTTCAGAAGAATTTTTCATGAGATAAACAATCCTTTATAAGTTGCTTTAGTTGTTGTCATCACTCTCAGAATGCAATTCATATGAAAACCCAAGGCTGACACCATTAAACATAAAAATATCTTTTATATACTGTTTTATAAACAAACCCACCTTTGCAACGGGAGAAAATGGTACGTAAATAACACTGTTAGGTGGTAAAATAAGATCTTCATCCAGTTGCAGGTTGTTAATAATCCGAGACATACTGACAGTGCGAATTCGCGGTTGGAGATCAGAATCCCAATATAAAACACCTATTTTATGTATATCACCGGACGTGGTTAATCCTCCTGCCATGGCAATTGCCTGCACTATAGTTGTTGGACCACTCACAGGAAAAAGACCTGGTTTTTTAACTGCGCCAAAAACGAAAATCCTTTGCCCTTTTGCTTCGGCAAGCAAAACAGTTGTTTTTACCCCCTTAGCCCGTTGAGAATACAACTCATTTATTATGGTTTCTAATTCTCGGACACTTTTGCCGGCTGAGTCTATCGTACCGATGTAGGGTAAATTAATTTTACCGTCAGATCCTATCGTCAACTTGAGACTCATCCCCTGAATTGAACTAGATAATGTCTTCTCTATTATCTCTGCATTGGAAGAATACCTCTGAACTATAACACTTACAACGGGATCCCTAAATTCATTGCTGTAAATATGGGCTATGTACCGTGCAATCTGATCTGGCGTTTTTCCAGCGACAGACAGCTCTCCTCTAAATGGTAAAGTAATCCTTCCATCTGGTCGAACTACACAATCGGTAGAAAAATCACTATGGTACCTGAACTTGATACTTAATTTGTCTCCAACATGCACACGATATATTTTGTCTTCCATTGACGGTTGAATAAAAAACATAATCTCAATTACATCACCCGGTAATAACTTATAATTCCTCAAACCAACAAATAACTGCTCCGAAACTCGCTTTACGGCTACCTTCTTTTCCTGCTCTGGCAATCTATCAAGATGATAAATCACACCATCAGCTGTTTTTTCTATGGGATTAGGAGTGGAACAAGAAACGGTAAACAAACTTAAACCAACAACTGCATAAAATATCACTCTGCAAATCATATAATATCCTTCTAGCTAAAATGGCAAATGATCCTTGGGAAGCAGTTTAAAAACCCTTCTAGCCTTCTCTCTAGATGAAAAAGGCCCAACGTATATCCTGTATACTTCATTATTTCCCAATTTTACAGTGTATAAAGACATAGGGTATGACAATGACGACAGTTCTAATAGTTTTTTATATGCAGTTTTTTTGTTATAAAAAGAATAATAATGTAGAAAGTAATGTTTTTCACCATCGTCCAAAATAAATGTATCTACAGATAATCTAGGTAATATTATTTTTTGACCTATCTTGATAAGATTAATATCTTTGATTTCAGAATTAGCAGTCTGAACTATATCCAAAATAGTGCTATTACTCTTACCATATGTTTTTTTAATTATTTTTAGCATATAATCTTTTGGATTCACTTTAACAGGAGGCATAGCAAACTTCTTCAAATATGACTTATCGTGCTTCGGGAAACTCAAGGTTCTCTTTTCACTATATTCATATGTTCTTCCTCTAGTATAACTGACACTAGTCTTATAATCAGTACCAGACTCTTTATCTACTCTATCTCTAATCTGATTAGACATGTCTTCATCTACAACCTGGGAAGAATAGATCAAAAAGTTCGCGTCGTTAAAAACCGTCTCATGGATTCGAGGCATTATTTCTACATTATCTAGGAAACTCCCCGCTGGAGCAATGTAAGATGACGAGTCATCTCTTATAGGTTTTGACAACGAGCTAATAGGCTTAGTATCAACATCTACTTTAAATTTTATCCACAGAGTAAATATTACGATTAGTATCAAGAGTGTAGATATAAAATGAACCCATCTTATATTGAATTTTGGAATACCTTGTAAAGAAGTTTCTTTTAATGCTTTTCTAACCAATCTGCTAGAAATTTTCCTTTTATTTTCCGTATATCCCGCAAGAAGAGCACAATCGCATATCATATTTATGAGCCTAGGAATACCATTACTCTTTCTGTATATAAACTTTAAAGCACCAGAAGTAAAAGGATTATCATAAGATCCTGCAAGCAGTATTCTGTGTTTTATGTAGTTATATGTTTGTTCCATATTAAATGGCGAAATTGTAACCCAAACCGATACACGCTGTTTCAACTGCCTAAGTTCTTTTGAATTCAGTTTCTCAAGTAGTTCATTCTGCCCAATCAAAACAATATTTATCAATCTCTCGTTGTCATAGCTAAGGTTTGACAGTAATCTGATGTATTCAAGACATTCTCTGGACAAGTGCTGGCTCTCATCAATAATTAGAACCACTTTTCCTTTGCTTTCACTCAACTCCAATAATTTATCTTTAAGACGAGCAGAAAGTTCTATAACCGTATCTGGAATTTCATCCTTCCGTAATCCAACATTTAAGGCCAGAAATCTCATCAAAGCATAGAGAGACTCGAAGGGATAATCTACATAAATTCCATGGACATTAGACGATAAGGTCTTCATATAATATCTAGCTATGGTGGTTTTGCCAGTACCAACTCCTCCAGTAACAACAATAATCCCTTTGTCATTATCTACAGCGTATGTGATAGCAGCTAAAGCTTCTCGATGTATTGGAGATTCATAGAAAAAGTCTGGGTCTGGAACTGATTCAAAGGGTTTTTTTTGAAAACCAAAAAAATCAAGATACATTTGAAACCTTCATATTATTTATACGGCTCCATGTCCTGTAATAACAGCTTTTAGTGTTTTTAAAAGTATTAAAAAATCTAACTTCAGGGACCAATTATTTATATAAAACCTGTCCATCTCCATCCATTCTTCGAAGGAAACATCACTTCTTCCACTAACCTGCCACAAACCTGTCATTCCAGGCCTAACGGCCATTCTCCTTAAATGAGCATTGTTATAAAAACGCTCGTAATCGGTAAGAGGCAAGGGCCTCGGCCCCACCAGACTCATATCCCCTTTTAATACATTAAAAAGCTGAGGGAGCTCATCAATACTGAAACGGCGCAAAATCTTTCCTACAGGAGTAACTCTAGGATCATCTTTCATTTTGAAAGCCGCGCCACCTGTTTCGGTTTTATTCCACAGCTCTTGTAATTTTTGTTCGGCATCAACGTACATGGTCCTGAACTTATATATAAAAAACACTCTTTTTCTAAATCCCAACCTTTTTTGTTTGAAAATGACCGGTCCGGGAGAAGTTAATTTTACCAGAATGGCAGTAACTAACATTAAAGGAGACGTGAGCACTAGCAACAAAGTAGCACCTATAATATCCACCAATCGTTTCACGAATATATGTCCCAGACTGTATAATAAAGGAGAGCCTGGATAGATCTCCTGCATACCCAAAGAAATTCCGTTATCTTTAGAGTACCCTACTGTTACACTTTCATGTTGCGGCAAATCGAAAGCTGGTTGAACAACCGCTGGAATTCCTTGCTTGACGCATTCTTCTATTACTCCAGCAATTGCATCGTACTTAGATCTGAAAGGCAAAAAGATGTATACTCTATCTATCGGCTCATGGCTAATAATATTTCTCATACTTGACACGTTTTGGATAAACCCCTCTGGAGGAGTTGCTCTATCTTTGTTCCCTATCCATTCATCATCAAGTATTTTTAAGCTGCGTGCTGTCTCGGGGCATAAATTGGTAAGAGCACGGACAAAGAGCATGGCTTTAGGACCTGAACCCACTATCAACAAATTTTCACTGCATCTAGAAATTATAAAATGCGCAAGTCGTGAAAATAAAAAGTCATAACCTCTCAAACAAAAAGGAAGAAAGAGCAGCAACAATATACAGGATAAAATATTGAAATGTTTATCGGGTTTAAACAGTATTGAAAGAAAAGCTATAGGAAAAACATAACCAATTGACTCACCTACCAGACTTAGCCAACCAGGTGTTTTAATATTTCCAGTCACATCAATTGCGGAAAGAAACTCTCGTTGCACACCAATAAAAATACCAATCATAAAAACGGCAAAGAAAATTACTGTATTTAAAATTCTATTGTAAACAAAACCCCGCAAATCTTCCTGCCCAGAAATAACAGATACAATCCCACATAAGACTATATAAAGCACGATTACTACAAAGATTCTGAAAAAGTAAACTAATCTCAATCGAGGTTCCAAAATATCTCTAAACGGCTGCGTTAGGTTCATAAAGCTTTATATCCCTTCTATCCCTTCAACAATAACCTCATTTCAATTTTTATTATATCTATTTAATGTAGAACTCTTCTAAATGGAAAATTCAACTATTTTAAATTAGCCCACCAATTGTAACACGATATTATCCTTTGCTCTGGGTAATATTGTGGTGTAGATGAATGCTTTTCTTCATTCATGAATTTATCGTGTAATTTTCTTTTAATAAAATCACCAGCTAGATATCTGTTGCGACCTACAACAACCCACGGTGCATATTCTTCCAACATAGTTTGGACAGAAAGTAAAGGAAAAACCTGGGTACCTGCATAAATAAAGTTCAATCCGTCCCGCCATGAAGGAGAATAGTTACGAAAAAAGGAAAAACTTCTGTGCCGAAAAACTTGATTGAAACTCACACTTTCCGTCTCAAAAGGCCTTAATACGAATACTTCGTATTTGCTGGCCAAATTGACAACCTCAGAGGTGCTAGGACTTTTTGTAATAAATCCACCTTCATATATTCCTAAACCCTTTATAGGATACCCTTCCTTTAAAATCTTTTTTATCGCCAAATACAAACTTGGCTCCTTATTATGAAACGTGTCATCCCACAAAAGAATAATTACCCTTTCTCTGAAGTAATCCAGTATTTTCCTTAGTAACGATGTCAGATAAGTAGTATCCTGAGTTCGTTTCGTAGAAATAAAGAACTTATCGACTCTTGGAAGCACCACAGCTTGAACCCATCCTGAGGTTATGCTTGAATATCCGCTTTCTATCAGCGCCCAAAATAACGCCCAACCTTTCGTCCAATTTGCCTTTACATTTGCTTCCCAAGAAGCTAATTCATGGCGTCGCATATTTTGCCATGGAGCTGCATTCAATGGAAAAAAGTAGGGAAAATCCTTTTTATTTTCTCCCCTTTTACCCTCAATGACATTTGTTAACTCCTGTTGTACAAATTCCAAAAACTCAATTTTTGGATATATTATTCTTCTATAAAAAAGTCTCCATAGCTCGTGAAAATCGCTATCATCTTTAAAAATTTCAGTATAACGCCGCCATGATTTAAAAATTTCTTCTTCAAGCCTAACATTTTTGACTCTTTTTGAAACAAAAAGAGGACCAACGAATCCCCATCCCCCCGCTGCACCTAAGGTAGCATTATGCAGGCTGAGTACAACCTTGCCACTTCTTTTACTAACCTCGAGGGCAAATCTTCTTACATACAGA
>JALXAE010000140.1 GCA_026992355.1 Syntrophobacterales bacterium
ATTGTCAAGGCATAAACGTACCCTATCACAACCTGTGCGCCTCATGGCCTCTTCTGACTAAAAAAGGGCGAGTAGCAGTAATAAGCCAAAGTGGAACTGTTGGCGCAGCAATGATGGATTGGTTTTCTCTTGAAGGACTGGGCGTATCAGCATTTGTCAGCCTGGGAAATCGCTGCGATGTGAACGAAATAGATTTGGTGGAATACTTTAATGGTGACGATAAGACCCACGCCATAGCTCTTTACATCGAGGGACTGAAGGATCCAGCCGGTTTTAGAAAAGTTCTCGAAAATGTGAAAAAGCCTGTAATACTCCTCAAATCTGGTAGAACCCCTAAAGGTATAAAAGCGGCAGAATCCCATACAAGATCACTCGCCGGAGATGACGCAATATATGACGCCCTGTGTAAACACTACGACATCTGCAGAGCTGAAACGATCGAAGAATTTTATGATTTTGCAAAGGCCTTCGCTTACCTATCACGGCCAAAAGGTAGCAAGATACTTTTTGTGACCACCTCTGGAGGAGCAGGTATACTTGCAACAGATCAAGCAGAAAGAGAAGGATTGGATGTTTCCCCTCTGCCTGAATCACTGGCAACCGAATTAAAAGAAATCATACCACCTCATGCAATATGCGCTAATCCTCTGGATTTAACAGGAGATGCAACAGCAGAAATGTTTGGAGAGGTGATAAAAAAAGCCAAAGATCACTACGATGTGGTGGGAGTAATATTCGGCGACCCTGTTGAAGGCGCATCCGATGTTGTAACACCTTTATCGAAAGAGCTTGTTATTTTTCTAGGTGGGGCCGATGTAGAGCGTATCGAAAAGGCAAAAATGCACGAGAAGGGAATACCCGTCTTTCCAACACCGGAAAGGGGTGTAAAGGCATTATCTCAACTCATTCCAGAACAAGCGAAAAAACAAAGGGAACATCTCTCCAAAATTCCTAAAACGGAAATTCTAGACCCAGAGAACGAACTAATGTCCCCCTATGACGCGCTGACCTTTCTTAAGGAGCATGGTTTGCCATGCCTGAACTTTGAAAAGGCCTCAAATGAAGGAGCTGCCGTTCATTGTGCGCATATTATGGGCTTTCCCGTGGCACTAAAAATCAACTCGCCTAAAATCAGTCACAAGAGCGATGTCGGAGGAGTCTATCTACACCTCAGAACAGCTCAGGAAATAAGAAATGCCTTTGAAAAAATGAGGCAAAAATTTCTCGAGCTTTACCAAGAAGATCAGTTCCCGGGCGTCCTAATTATGCCTATGGCTGAACAAGGGCAAGAAATTATCATGGGGGCTCACAGAGATCCACAGTTTGGCACCGTCCTGTTGTTCGGGCTGGGTGGAATTTATGTGGAACTTTATCAAGATGTCGCCATTCGATTGCTTCCTGTAACTAGAGAAGACATATACAGCATGATAAATGAAATACAGGGAAGTGTGGTCTTTGATGGTTACAGGGGAAAACCGCCATTAAACAAAGATGTAGTAGCTGAAGGCCTGGCAAAACTAGCCAATATAATGGAAAGCAATGAATCTATAATTACCATCGATATCAACCCTGCAATAGTATATTCGGAGGAATATGTAATCGTCGATGCAAGAATAATTAAGCGGAAATAGGTCACTTTTTAGGGCGCAATAAAGAGTTTAATTGTTCCAGTTGAATTGGAGTCAATGGTCGAGGGAGATTTCCGGAGAGGATTTGTGTGTAAACAGCCACAATAGCTGCATGTTCCAGTTTCTCCAGCATGTTATAGGCTGACTCAAGAGATAAACTGTATGTGACAATCCCATGGCGTTCCAACAAAATAGCATTATGTTTTTTCACGTAAGGCCTTATGGATTCCGGAACTTCATTGGTTGTAGGAAGTGCATATGGTGCAGTTACAACCGATCCAATGGACAGCCACACTTCAGGCAACCATGCAGATTCGAATTCGATCCCGGCTAGAGTAAAAGCCGTGAGCAAGGGTGGGTGAGCATGAACCACAGCATTTACGTCCTTTCGTTCCGAATATATTAACGAATGCATACGGTACTCGGTGGAAGGTTGGCCTTCTCCTTCAATAACTGCTCCATCAAGGTTCACAACGAGTAAGTCATCTGCACTCATGCGCCCTTTGCAAACCCCAGATCTCGTTATTACTATTTTGTTGTCGTCAAGTCTCGCGCTGATATTGCCATCGCTTGCCGCAATAAACCCCTTTTCATACATAAACTTACCAATCCGAACTATTTCTGCTTTGATTTGCTCCTGACTGCCCATTATCCATTTCCTCCACTTCACCACTTTCCCAATTTATGATACACACTCAAAACCTACAGCACATTATACACTAAGGAGAAGTTTCTATGATTAAGTGGTTTCGAAAGGGAGAGGATACGGACTCCGCAAATAAACATCAACTAGAAAAAAAAGAACAAAAGGGATTATTTTCAAAGCTAAAAAGCGGGCTTCAGAAAACAAGAAAACAACTATCTTCCAAGCTTGATTCCCTCATAAAAGGAAAAACTGTAATTGACGAGGAGCTTTATGAAGAGCTCGAGGAAATGTTAATAACCTGCGATGTTGGTGTTGACGCAACCTTACAGCTCATTGACCGATTAAAGTCTGAAATAAAACTGCAAAAAATAGAAAATCCGCAAGAACTATATCATATTCTACAAAGGGAGATTGCTACAATTCTGGATATTTCATCATCTCCTCTGGACCCTACAACTCATAAGCCCTTTGTTGTCATGGTTGTCGGAGTCAATGGCGTTGGTAAGACCACCACAATAGCCAAGCTCGCACATTTTTGGAAATCTCAAGGTTTCAAGCCCCTCCTTGTTGCTGGAGATACCTTCAGAGCAGCTGCAATAGACCAGCTTACACTATGGGCAGAAAAAATAGGGGTACCTATAGTAAAGCAACGAGCTGGCGCCGATCCCGCAGCAGTAGCATACGACGCTTTAGA
This sequence comes from Syntrophobacterales bacterium, assembly GCA_026992355.1. Taxonomy (GTDB): domain Bacteria; phylum Desulfobacterota; class Syntrophobacteria; order Syntrophobacterales; family Thermodesulforhabdaceae; genus JALXAE01. The sequence goes on from JALXAE010000140.1 coordinate 2,969, forward strand.
CTCGGCAATAGCAAAAAAGCTTGATATTGTCATTATAGATACGGCTGGCCGAATGCACACCAAAACAAATCTAATGGAAGAATTGAAGAAGATAAGGAGAGTCATAGCTAAGAAAGTTCCCGATGCACCCCACGAAACTCTGCTGGTTCTGGATGCAACAACTGGCCAGAACGCTATCTCTCAAACAAAAATGTTTAAAGAAAATACGGATATATCCGGAATCATTTTAACAAAACTTGACGGAACGGCTAAAGGTGGCATTGTCATTGGCATCTGCCATGAATTTCAAATTCCCGTTCGCTTCATTGGAATAGGAGAAGGTTTGGAGGATCTTAGACCATTCGATCCGGAAGCATTTGCAAAAGCTTTACTGGAAACGGACAACGACGAATAAATAAAACTTTGACGAAAACTTCAACTCCCATAAAATGAAAAAACCCGGGAAGCTTCCGCATTCCCGGGCACTTGGTCTAAAGGAGATCTGCCACAAGCAAGCTTTCTACAGCTTTTTCACTTTAACAGCCTGAGGTCCTTTCGGACTTTGCTCTACTTCAAATGAAACCTTTTCACCGTCTCGAAGAGTTCTAAATCCTTTCCCTTCAATCGCGGTGTAGTGGACAAAAACGTCTCCCTGGGTCTCAGTTTCAATAAAACCATAACCCTTCTTTTCATTGAACCATTTTACTTTTCCTTCAACCATTGAACCTTGTACCTCCCTAAAAACACTCAGTAAACATTTTTCGTTGGCTGGAACCTAAAGTGAAGCTCCCTTTACCCAGAGACCCAAGCATTAAAGCTCCACTTGAACTGTTCCATCCAACGTACCTTATAACAAAAAAAGAGCGGACATTGCTCTTCCGCAACGCCGCTCTCTGAATCCCACAAAAAATTTTAAAACAAAAAGACATAAACTTCCTTTACTAATATACAACGTACATGGCGACTATACACCATGACGAAACAAGGTCAAGAAGTTTTTCAAACTTTTTAACTTTTTATTTTGACAACAGACATAACAAGACAGGGACAGTATTTAAAAAATTGACTGCAACAACGAAAAAAGGTAGCTTCCTGCCTTCACTTATATACAACCCTGACAGGTATACTAACATGAAACATGTTCTCAAACTCTACCCTGTACTTTTAAAAACATACTGGCAAATAGTCATCGAATACCGAGGTAGCATGATCATGTGGATGTTAAGCAATATAATGCCACTAATCATGCTTGTCATATGGACTTCGCTTGCAAAATCAAACCCAATCGGTCATTATAACTCGGCAGAATTCGTACGATACTACCTGGCTCTCCTGCTTATAAGGCAACTTGTCACAGTATGGGTCGTATGGGACCTTGACAGGGAAATAAGATTGGGAGAATTGTCCCATAAACTCTTAAAACCTTTGAATCCAATTCACTACCACGTTGCCTTTAATCTTGCGGACAAAATCTTTAGGTTGCTCACTCTGGTTCCCATTATTTTTGCTATATCGCTAACATCTCCCAAATTACACTTTTCATCGTCTCCGATAACCATTTTTTGTTTCCCTGTCTCACTTGCACTTGCCTGGTCCATAAGATTTATCTCACAATATTGCATAGGGCTCTTCAGTTTCTGGATATCCCATTCCATAGCAATCAACGAAGCCTTCTACGCAGGCTTGTTAATGCTGGGAGGAGTCATTGCTCCTTTAGATCTCTTTCCTCCTGAAACAACCCCCCTTATCAAGGTACTGCCTTTTAGATACATGCTTTCGTTACCAGTGGAAATTTTACTTGGCCAAATAGGAAAATCTGAGTTGCCGGAGGCTCTCGCAATTCAGTCTCTGTGGCTGGCTGTTTTTTTATTTCTCTACTGCCTCTTATGGAACAAAGGACTGCGTAAATATAGTGCAGTAGGGGCGTGAAGAACCATGAAAAATTTTAAACTTATTATTCTTTTTATAAAAAATTCTCTCCTCATAGATTTGGAATATCGAGTTCACTTCCTAGTAAATTTCATATTGAGCCTCTTCTGGATCGTTTTTTCAATTTTGACATTAAAGCTATTTTTCTATCATAGAAACAGTATTGGAGGCTGGAATTACTACGAAGCCATGCTGATACTCGGTATATTTTCTTTTTTCAGCGCTTTTATTGAGGGAGTGTTGGAGCCCAATGTATCAAAACTTGTAGAAGACATTAGATTTGGCAACTTTGATTTTGTATTACTTAAACCAGTCAATTCACAAATACTTGGTACATTAAGGTCCTTTTCTATCAAAAAGTTCCCTAGCATGCTGGCGGGTATAGGTATATGTGTTTACGCCCTCCTACGCCTCCACTATATGCCCAGTATCGGTGATTTTCTCCTTTTTCTAACCTTTTTTATGTCAGCTTCGCTAATCCTTTACGGAATGTGGGTAACACTTATAACTACAGCCTTTTGGTTTGTTCAAATTGACAGCATAATGGAATTTATTTTCGCTCTTTTCGAAACCGGCCGATTCCCCATAACCGTTTACCCTCTACCACTTCGAATTGCGCTGACATTTATAGTGCCCATAGCCTTTATAACAACCTTCCCTTCCGCTGCCATAATTGGAAAAATCAACGGCTGGTATGGTATTGCTTCCATTGGAATAGCAACACTGGTCTTCACAATTAGTACAAAATTCTGGAAATACGCCTTAACGAAATATAGTAGTGCAAGCAGCTAAATATTATGAAACTAAACCTGAAAAAAGCTGAAAAAGCCGTTTTTATTGAAAGAATAAACAGGTTCGTTATTCGTGTTCTCAGGAAAGACATTCCAACAGACGTCTACTTACCCAACCCAGGCAGGCTCTGGGAACTACTGCTTCCAGGAACTATTGTCTACATTTTACCCTCTATAAGGCAAACCAAGCTACCCTATGTAGCAATAGCAGTAGAAAAGAAAAATATCCCCATAATGATACACACGCATTATACCAACCACATAAT
>JALXAE010000141.1 GCA_026992355.1 Syntrophobacterales bacterium
AAACCATGATGGAGCGGGACAGATATCTAAATGAGAAAACATAAGGTCATTTGCCTATGCAAAACCTAGAAAAAATTCTATCAAGAATATCAGAAGGTACTTCACATTTACCCAATATCTTTTCTAATTCTTTTTTTGCCTGGTATAATTCGTAGAGTACAAGTTCAGGGTACCGATTTTCAATTAACATTTGATAGGCGTTACCAAGGAAATTCAGCAAAGAACTGAATAGCTCTCTATGACGATCGTTAATAGCTATTGCCTCCGATGTCTCATCCACTAACATTCTTAAGTAATGTTCCCTAAGAAAATTCTTTAAACGTTCAACATCATCTCTAATTATAGCCGATATTTTGATAACAGGCTCCTTTATTTTAAGTCTACGCTCTATTTCCCCCTCATCAAAGGCAGGTGTCAAATCAGCCTTATTCAAAACCACAAAGAATCTTTTATCCTTTATAATTTGGAAAATTTGTTCATCCTCTTCTGTTAGAGGGACAGATATATCTATAAGCCACAGGATTAAATTGGCTTCCTTTAGCGACTCAACAGCCTTTTCTATGCCAATCTTTTCAATGTAGTCAGCTTTTTTCCTAATCCCCGCTGTGTCCACGACCCTGATTAAAATTCCATCTAAAACAAAGGTGTCCTCTATCACATCTCGTGTAGTACCCGCATACTCCGTCACTATAGCTCTTTCTTTATTCAGCAGCGCATTGAGCAGAGACGATTTCCCAACATTAGGTTTACCAACTAATGCCAGTTTTACCCCTTCTTTGATAATCTGAAAACTAGAACCCCTTTTTACAAGATCCGCGATAGGGTCTATCAATTCACTTTTTAATTGTTCAACTACAGAAGGAGAAAAGTTTTCGTCTTCCACATCCTCAGAAAAATCAACCGAAGCTTCTAAAAGAGAAATCACATTGTTTAAGGAATCCAACCATTTGGCAACAAGCTCAGAATAGTTTCCCTTAAGCTGGTTTTTGGCAAGCTTGAGAGCTTTTTCTGACTTACTTTCCACCAATTCTAAAACAGCTTCAGCCTGCAGAAGATCTATCCTACCGTTTAAAAAAGCTCTATAGGTAAACTCACCAGGATCAGCCATGCGCGCACCGCATTTTAACACAATCTTAAGCAATGTGTTCAGAACCGCGTATCCACTATGACAGTTTATTTCAACCACATCTTCTTTAGTGTAAGTACGAGGAGCCTTCATAAAACTCAAAAGGACTTCATCTACAAGCTCACCCGATTCCGGATCTCGAATCCAGCCATGATAAAGACGATGAGACTTGAGTGGAAATTTGGCTTGAGAGGGTAAAAAAATCTGTTCAGCTATGTTGCACGATTCTTTACCACTTATACGGATTATCCCTATTCCGCCCAATCCCACAGGCGTTGCAATGGCACATATAGTATCTTCAGCCAGTAAGTCCTTTAGCATAATTTTTCAGAAAAACCCTGCCCACCGTGCAGAAGGTCAATCCGTTTCTATCGGTTCTGCCTGCGTCCATTGTTCTTCTGATTTCTCCCGGCAGTCTTAACTGGGTAGATGACAACCCTCCGCATATTGCCTTCACCTTTGCTCTTTGTCCTTACAGAGGGATCATCCTTTAAAGTCAGATGAATAATTCTGCGGTCCTGAGCGCTCATGGGGCCTGTAGCAATCGGCTTTTTGGCCTTCTTGACTTTCTTACTAAGCTGCTTTGCTAATTCCTGCAGTGTTTTTTCTCGCCTGGCTCTGTAGTTCTCTGTATCGACAACTATTGGGATATTTTGTCCAAACTCTTTACTAATCATCCTGCTAACAAGGTATTGTAAGGCACTCAGTGTCTGGCCTTTCTTTCCAATTAGAAGTCCTGAACCATTACTGATTATATTCAAATACACATGATCCTGACGCGCTTCCGCCTCCACAACAGTTGGAAGATTTACATACTCCAGTATTTTAGTAAGTATTTCTTTAGCCTTTTCAGCAGCAGTTTCATAGGACGGGGCCTTAAGTTTTACCCTGATTTTTGCCTTTTTTACCCCAACAATACCAAAAATTCCCGATGAACCCTTTGAAATTATTTCAATTTCAAGCATCTCTCTGGGTAACTTTAATTTTTCACAAGCAACTTTGATGGCATCTTCAACCGATTTTTCTTCGATTTCAATTACGGACATTGTTACCTTCCTCCGTTAGATGGTCACCAGAGCCAGGACTACTACGCTACCGTGCGATTAATCCAGTATTGCTGCACGATGGACAGGAGGTTATTCACGAACCAATATAACACAAGTCCCGACGGAAAGTTTACAAAGAACACGGTAAAAATAACAGGCATAAGTAACATCATTTTTTCTTGACGAGGATCACCTGGAGAGGGGGTCATTTTCTGCTGAATGAACATTGAAACCCCCATTAAAATAGTGAGAACCGGAAGTCCACCCAAATATGGAATATGAACCCCTATATTGAGTCTGTCTGGTGCAGTTAGATCGTTGATCCACAGGCAGAAGGGCTGGTGCCTGAGTTCAACGGCACTATACAACATGCGGTACAAAGCAAAGAAAAACGGAATTTGAAGAATTATAGGCAAACATCCTCCCATGGGATTAACCTTGTATGTTCTGTAAAGCGACAAAAGCTCCTGGTTAAGCTTTTCACGATCATCTTTGTATTTTTCTCTAATTTGGGCAATCATGGGCTGAATTTTCTTCATCTTCTGCATAGACTGATAACTTTTGTGAGTGAGCGGCCAAAAAATGAGTTTAATTAGAACCGTCAGGATAATTATAGCTATTCCATAGTTATGAGTATAAACATAAAGCCAATTCAAAACAATAAGGAGAGGTTTTGCCAAAAAAGTTACCCACCCATAATCAATGGAAGAAGCTAAATTATGTCCAGCCTTTTGTAATTCTTTGCTCTCCTTTGGGCCCAAGTAGAGCCGGAATTTCCAACTATGGCTAGCATTTGGTTCCAGCACAAAGGGTTGAGAAAGGTATACAAGCTGGACCAAATTAACCCCTGCATTTGTTACTCTTCCAACTACCGAATATTTCTCTTTTGTTAGAGGAACAAGAGCCTGAAGGAAATAATTATTCTCAAATCCAACCCATGTTACAGGCTTTTTTATGACAATAGGTTCTTTACGAATCTTTTTTAGATAGATTTTATTGATCTTTCTTTCGGCATAATAGGTTAGACGAGATCTGTTATAGGATGGTTCCTTTTCGCGGTAAGGCAAAAAATAGAAGCTTAATCCAAGGCTGTCTTTCAAGGGTTTGTCCGAAACATTTTTCAGAATCACATCCAGATCAACAGTATACGTATCAGACTTCAAAATGTATGTTTTCTTTACTTCCACTGCATTATCAATTCTTTTACTAAATTCCAAGACAGCCTTCTTGTTGGAGTTATCCAGGTTTATTTCTTTGGTCTGTGGACCATCATAGGGTACTATTGAGAGATTGAGGGTCTGGTGTTTGATCAATTCGACAGCACAGGGGAGATATCCGTAAGGATAAGCTGTAATTAATTCCATTGGTGGCGAATTCCTGTCTGCACTTTCACGATGCTTTTTTAACTTAAAAGAATAAAGTCTAGCTCCTGGTTGAAGTATTTCGGAAACATATAAAGGTGAATCAACCTTCCAGCTTACGAGCTTATCAGCCAGTTGATCCAATTTCAGCTGTGGCAGTTCACCCGGCTTAATTTGAGTTTCCTTTGCGGGTTGCTTTTGTTCTGTGGGCTGCTGTTTTTCGGTTTTAACCGTTTGCGCTGTTTTCTTTACAGGTGGTGTACTAGGTGAAAAGTAAAAATCCCAGATTAGCAACACTATAATAGACAGCAGAAACGCAAGTAACGCTCTCTTTTCCATAAACACTCTCCACTCAGGAAATTCTGTTTACCGCTTTCATTCCTTCCTAACGACAGGATCATATCCTCCAGGATGAAAGGGATGACACTTTAAAATTCTTAGAAATCCTTTCCAAGCCCCTAGCACTGGTCCATAGTACTTAATGGCTTCAATAGCGTACTCCGAACAAGTAGGGACAAACCTACAGCAAGGTCTGCTCTTTAGAGGCGACAGACAATACTGATAAATGCCTATTAAAAAAATCAGAATCTTACTGGTACACTTCCTAATCCAGCTTTTGTGCACAGACCAGATAACTCCTCAGCTATTTTTCTGCACGAAAAATTTTCTATTCCGCCCAGACCTACAACAACAATATCCCTATAAGGTTCCGCAATATAGTACTTGTGTAACCTGAACCATTCTCTCACACATCTCTTTATTCTGTTCCTATGAACAGCTTTTTTATAATACTTTTTGGGGACGATTATTCCCAATCTGTGATGCATCAGTCCGTTCTCAACATAGTTTATAGCAAAATGCTTACTTCTATACCTTTTGCCCTCAATTCTAACCCTGCTAAAATCTGCCCGTCTTTTTAACTTCTCATGAGGGCGAAAGGTAAAAAAATGTTTCTTTTCTTTAGAATCGTTCCTCACATTTGTTCCGGAACATTGCCAGCACAGATATTTACACACTAAGGCGTTTACGTCCCTTAGCTCTCCTGCGTTTTAAAACCTTCCTCCCTCCTTTGGTTGACATCCTGGTTAAAAAGCCATGAGTTCTTTTGCGTCTAAGATTGTGAGGCTGATATGTTCTTTTCATCGCATCAAGACTCCCTCTTTCATAAATCTTCGGTTACTCTACATTAGCATATCAACGAATTGCAGCTTGTACCGAAACAGCTTCTTATTTGTCAAGAACCTAGCCCAATTACAACTGCAATTAGCAAAAATACTTTGCCTTTTAACAATAAATTTCTTAAAAAGAAAAGGGATAAAAATAAAGGGGGGATATCATGAATGTGGGAAACATTGATAACCAAAGCTATGCGATGAAACTTTTGAATAGCACCTTACAGACTCCCACAACCAAACAGCTCTTAAATACTGATGAAACCCAGCAGAGACTCACCGAAACACTGAAAAAGTCTGGTCAAACAATTGCGATTTCCCAGATGGGAAAATATATAAACGATCTGTATAGCGACCTTGGAAAGACCGGATCAAAGGATGATGTGGAGCAAGCCCGAGAAGCACTTCGCCAGACTGTGGTTCAATTTGCTAAAACGCCGAACAACCAACAGCTGTTAAACTTTGTGAAAGCAACCAAAGAATATTCAAAAACATTTGGGACACAAGAACTTCAAAGGGCTTTTAACACTTCTTTAGAAGCTTCTCAGGTAGGAGTTAATATAAGCGAATGGTGGAATACGTTTTCATCAATTAATGATAATTCACTTCGTAAAGAATTTGTGAATCTGACAGAAAAAATAAATCAGGCAGAAGCGTCATCTTCTATGAAGCAAAGAACCGTTAACAAGCTCCTGTCTACAATAAATGAGTTAAACAATAATTTGCCAGAAAACAATAGAACTCAGGCTCTATCTGACATGTTTGCTCAGCTAGAAGTATCGCAAAACCTTGAGCAGATGAATCAGACTATGGCTACCTTCAAGGAAGAGAGCCTTGGTGAAGAGGGACTGATCTAAGCTACAGTATCTTTTTAGACAGGTTTTTTCTCTATAAGCCTTATAAGAGGGAGCTAGTAGAGGTAAGGTCTTTTTTTGCGGCGTCTTCCCATTACAAGACCAATTAACCAGCCGCACAGAAGAACGCCGGCGCCGGAAATAAACCACTTTAGATTTTCCGAAGATTTTAACTCCTGATTTTCCTTGGTAAGCCTCTGGTTAATAACCTTTAACTGGCTGAGTTCCCGCTGAAGATTCCCTAACTTCTTTTTCATATTCAAAAAGTCTGCAGATTCAGTTCTTAGCAAGGTGTAATCATTTTGAATCTTTTCTAAGTCGGTTTTGGTTCTAGAAAGTTCATTGGTTAATTGCTCGACGGAAGATCTCAAAGTCTGTACCTGTTTTTCGTATTCAGCCACTTTCTTTTTAAGAGCCAAGTTTTCTTCTTTGATTTCTCGTAAAGCTACCTGTTTAGGTTTAGAATAACTCAGATATCTGGCCAGTACCCAACCTTCCTTGCCCTTGAAAGGACCTTCCATAGGCACAACCAGATACCAATCTCCCTGCTTGTCTTTCGCATCAAGTTTAGTACCTGAAGGCAACATACCGATGATTCTATTTTCCAGTCCTGGACCAGTGCGAAAGGTAATTTCTATGTGATCTGTAACGAACATGACCTTACCGAAACCATTTACAGGTTGTAGGAAAACTATGCTGCACAATCCACAGAAAATCAAAAGTAGTTTCAGCATTACCCTATCCTTCCAAAATAGTTATTGTTAAACCTTGTTTCTTGATCTCTACACGCATCAGCCATTTTAAAAGACCTTTTGAGGCTATGCAAGCATCTCATTTGTCAAGAGCTCATTGACTTTTTTTTGGAATTTTACCAATGTGTGGTCGGAATACTTATTTTAAATCTGGTGGAGAAACGATATGATTGATTACAAATTAAAGCTCATCATCAATGAAAACTCCATAAAAAACCGCGTGAAGGAAATAGCAAAAAAAATATCCGATGAGTACAAAGCTTTAGACAATGTTATTGTAATCGGTATTCTTAAGGGAGCCTTTATTTTTCTTGCCGATTTGATAAGGCATTTTGATTTTCCAGTTCAGGTGGATTTCATACGAATAGCAAGTTACGGCAGTAGTACTGAAACCAGCGGAACAATAAAAATAACTAAAGATGTGGAGCTTAACATAGAAGGGAAAAATGTTCTTCTGGTAGAAGATATAGTCGATACAGGGCTAAGTTTAGAATGGGTTATAAATTACTTAAAAAGCAAAAACCCGGCATCATTGAAAGTTTGTGTTTTTATTGATAAAAAAGAGCGGCGAGAGTGTGAGGTACAGATAGATTATACCGCATACGTAATAGAACAAGGTTTTCTTGTGGGATATGGGCTTGATTATTCGGAAAACCACCGACAATTAAATGGGGTCTATGAAGTAATTTTTGATGAGTAGCAAAGCGACCCAAAAACAACTCCTCACGTCAGGGAGAATGAATAAGAATGATAGTTAGATGTGAATCCTGTGGAACCAAATTTAAAGTAGATGAAACAAAGCTTAAAAAGCCAGTGAATAAAGTAAGATGTTCACGTTGCAAGCATGTATTTACCGTAAAACTGGAGCCTGAACCAGAAGATGAAATGGTCATCTTAGACCCAGAATCAGAAAGTGAATTAACGGAAGAACCCATAAGAAAGACGATACGCGAAGAGCTGTCCCATTTACCCGATGAAGAAAAAAGTCGTTCCAAACCCCTTACGGAACCTCCATCACCCAGAATACCAAGACAGCCCAGAACAAGCCGGACGAAGCCACCGGTTGCAAGATCAAAGGTTTTTGTTTTAATGGCCATGCCAATTCTTTTGATAGCCCTGGCTTTTGGTTACTACTTTTATGCTAAACCAACCGAAAAGGCTATAAAAACAACCAGGAAAGAGATTCCGCCTGTTACGATATCTTCAAAAACAGAGGCTTATTTCATAGAAAATGTAAATGTGGGTCAGATGTTGGTTGTTCAGGGAGAGGTAACAAACAAAGGAAATTATCCAATAAGCTTTGTTATGCTAGAAGGGAAAATTTACGGACCTGACAACAAGGTTTTGTTAAATCAGCGTTTTTACGCAGGAAATATTTTGACCAAAGATGAATTAACTCAATTGCCTGCATCGGAAATACAAGCAAGAATGTTGCACCGTGAAGGTAATAATCTCTCTAATGTGCATATAAAGCCTGGAGACAAGGTACCCTTTATGGTTGTTTTTTACAATCTGCCCCCAATTGAAGAGCTAACGGATTACAGTGTTGAATATGTTAATGCTGAAGTCGAAAAGCCTGCTTTGGATAAAAGATCTTAAAAAGCCGAGAGAATTGTTAAATCTTGTCAATTTAAATTTTCAAAGGTGGGAAAAATGCTCGACTTAAAGTTTGTAAGGGAAAATCTCGAACGCGTTGAACAAATGATTAAAGATCGGCAATTGGATTTTGATCTTTCGGAGTTCCGGCGTCTGGACGAACAGCGTAGGTCTCTTCTCAAAGAGGTCGAAGAATTAAAACACAAAAGAAACAAAGTTTCTGAAAAGATAGCGAAGCTCAAGAAATCTGGTGAAAATGCCGACGATCTAATCGAACAGATGAGGGGTGTATCTCAAAATATTAAACAACTGGATGATGAGCTTTCTCAAATAGAAGAGAAATTTAAAAATATACTCCTCCTGATTCCCAATATGCCTCATGAATCGGTCGTCGTTGGAAAGGATGAAAACGATAATCCGGTGATAAAAACATGGGGAGAACCCCCAAGGTTCGAGTTTGAGCCCAAACCTCACTGGGAAATCGGTGAGAAGTTGGGAATTTTGGATTTCGAACGTGCAGCTCGCATGACCGGTGCAAGATTTACCCTTTACTGGGGAGCTGGAGCAGAGCTTGAACGGGCGCTTATTACTTTTATGCTGGACATTCACACAACAAGGCATGGATACATAGAAGTTCTCCCTCCTTTCATAGTAAACAGCACTAGTTTAATAGGAACTGGACAACTTCCTAAATTTAAAGAAGACCTATTTAAACTCGAAGGATGGGATTATTACCTTGTTCCTACGGCGGAAGTACCGGTAACTAATATTCACATGAACGAGACTTTAGATGAAGATGAGCTTCCGAAATACTATACAGCCTATACGCCGTGCTTCAGATCGGAAGCGGGATCATACGGCAAGGACACCAGGGGACTTATTAGACAGCATCAATTTAACAAAGTGGAATTGGTTAAAATAGTAAAGCCTGAAACCTCTTACGATGAATTGGAATCTCTTCTATCTAATGCGGAAACTATTCTTCAGGAACTGGGAATTCACTATAGGGTTGTGAGTCTGTGCACTGGTGATCTCGGTTTTGCAGCAGCAAAAACTTACGACATTGAGGTTTGGCTGCCGGGTCAACAGGCCTATAGGGAAATATCGTCATGCAGTAATTTCGAGGATTTTCAAGCCAGGCGGGCAAATATACGATTTAGGCGCAAGGGAAAGAAGAAGAGTGAACTAGTGCACACATTGAATGGTTCTGGTTTGGCCGTAGGTAGAACAGTTGTAGCTATTTTGGAAAATTATCAACAGCCGGACGGTAGAGTTTTAATTCCTGAGGTATTGAGGCCATACATGAAAAACCGTGAATATATAGAGCCAATCAAGTAAACGAGAGGTGAACCATGACTAAAAGTCAGCTCATAGAGGCAGTAGCTAAAGCAGAGGGTATAACTCTAAAGATGGCAGAACTAGCTGTGAATGTAACCTTCGAAGCTATGGAAGAAGCACTCGTTAATGGAGACCGACTTGAAGTCAGGGGATTTGGAAGTTTCAAGGTAAAAAAGTACGACGGCTACAAAGGACGAAATCCAAAGACAGGAGAGATAATAGAAGTAAAACCGAAACGTTTGCCATTTTTCAAAGTAGGAAAAGATCTTAAAAAACGCGTAAACGGCGAACACTCGTGATTGATTATAGCTGACTTTGGAAAACCCAATTTTAAGGGATAGAGAAGATATTCTGCAAGGATTTACACTGGATTCGTTGGCAGTTAAACTCAAACTGGGCAGCCGGTCTGGCTGCCCTTTTCAAAAGAGCTGGTATAAAACAAGACTAGATTCAAATCATCGAACCGGAATATTCTTATTTCCGCATCATAAAGAAGTAAATATTGACTCCAACAATAGCAATTGAAGAAAACATAAAAACCAATAATTTTTGAAACTCGATTTCTTCAGGATTCTCCGGCACAGTTTTGTAAAACACAAAAAACATTAAAGCAATTGATGCAATTAATAGCAAATATTTGTAACGTTTCGATATTATTATGGCAATCATTATAATGGCCGCAACTAGCCAGGAAATAGGGTTGTAGCTTAACTTTTGCCAATCAATACTATAAACCATCTTGGCTAAAGTTCTGAAATCGTACTTTAAGAGAAAGTCCGAAAATCTGTGCCACAAATCTATTACTGATTCCACTTTTTCACAACTCCTATATTGGTATCAGAATTTAGTATTTAATGGAAAAAGTGTTGAATGATCCGGTATATGCCTCCTCAATTACCTCAACATCATCTACTCTGCTTGCAGGACTTCCCCTATGACACCATTCTATCATTCTTCTTACAGCATTTGCGTCCCCTTCAAAAATAGCTTCAACCCTACCATCAGGGAGGTTCTTAACCCATCCCGTTACTTTCTCTTTTTGAGCCGCCTCTTTCATGTACTGCCTGAAAAAAACTCCTTGAACTCGCCCATCAATAAAAACATGAACTCTTCTCTTTGATGCCATTTTCCTCTCACCTCTTAATCATTTTTAAAAAATCCTCTTCGTTCATTATAGTAATCCCTAGATCCAAAGCTTTCCTGTATTTAGATCCTGGATTTTTGCCTACTACGACCACATCTGTTTTCTTGCTAACGCTGTTTGAAACCCTGGCCCCTAGGCCCTTAACTATACTCGCTGCTTCTTCTCTCGAGAACCTATCCAGAGCCCCCGTAAAAACCACAGTTTTACCTTGCCAAAAGTCTGCAACCGAGCTTTCAACATCTCTTGTATCCTGCGAAATTATGAAACCAGATTCAAGCAATTTTTCAATCATTTGACGATTCTCCGGGTTTTTAAAAAAGGCAATGACTGCTTCCGCTACCTTTTCGCCAACACCCGGAATCTGTAAAAGTTCATCTTTGCTTGCATTCATTATTTTGTCCAGTGAGCCGAAATGTTCAGCGAGAACACCCGCCGTGTATTCACCTACATAGGGAATTCCAAGTGCATATATAAACCTAGACAAGGTCGTTCTTTTGCTTTTTTCTATGGCATTTATTAAGTTCTTTGCAGAAAGCTCGGCAAAACCGGGAAGTTTAAGAAGGTCTTCCTTTTTTAAGGCGTAAATGTCAGGAATTGATTTAACAAGGCCTTTATCTACAAGCAAATTAACCGTTTTTTCGCCAAGACCTTCTATGTCCATGGCACTGCGACTGGCAAAGTGAATTATAGCACCCTTGATTCTAGCGGGACACTTCTGGTTTATACATCTATATGCAACCTCTTCAGGGAGCTTCACTACATTGCTTCCGCACGATGGGCATTTGGATGGCATGATGAAAGTTTCTTCGTTACCTGTTCTTTTATCTTTTATAACCTCAACAATTTCCGGGATAACATCACCTGCTCTTTGTACAATCACATAGTCGCCAATCCTCACGTCCTTTCTCATAACCTCGTCATAATTGTGTAAAGTCGCATGCCGAACAATAACCCCCCCCACATTCACCGGTTCCAGCTCGGCAACCGGCGTGAGTATCCCAGTGCGACCAACCTGAACCTTTATGTCTATTACCCTGGTAACAGCCTTATGGGCAGAAAACTTAAAAGCAATAGCCCATCTAGGACTGCGGGTTTTTTCTCCTAGTTTTCTCTGATGTTCTAGTTCATTTACCTTAATCACCACTCCATCAATTTCGTAGGGAAGCTCAGAACGCAAAGCCTCTAAATAGTGATAGTATTCTATAGCTTCTTTAATGTCTCGACAGAGTTTGCGAAGGCTATTAACAGGCAGACCCCACTTTCTCAAAGTATCAAGTGCTTCCCAATGGGAGTGAAAGGAGAAACCTTCAACATAACCAACGCCGTAAAAAAACACCTTAAGTGGTCTGGATGCAGTAACCGATGAATCCAACTGCCTTAGAGAACCAGCGGCTGCGTTTCTGGGATTTGCAAATGTTTGTAAGCCTCTTCTTTCCTGTTCCTTATTTAACTTCTCAAAATCTTCTTTTTCCATATACACTTCGCCTCTAATATCTATAAGGCGTGGCGGGGGTGGAGCCCCTTCAAAGGCAACCAACTTCAGAGGGACAGAGCGAATCGTTTTCACATTAGGGGTAACATCTTCTCCAACACGACCGTCTCCTCTTGTTCCAGCACCTACAAGAATTCCATTTTCATAAGTAACTTCAACGGCCACTCCGTCCATTTTTGGTTCCACTACATATGAATAGGGAGCCTCACCAAGCTGTTTCTTTACTCTCAAATCGAAATTTCTTACCTCTTCTTCCGTGAAGGCATTTTCAAGGCTGAGCATGGGAATTCGATGTTCAAAAGGCTTAAATTCCTCAAGAGGTGGAAATCCCACTTTTTGAGTAGGAGAATCGGGGGTTACAAATTGAGGATATTTTTTTTCTAATTCCTGCAGCTCTCTGAAGAGAGCATCATATTCCTGGTCGGAAATTACAGGACTATCTAGGGCGTAATACCGATAGTTGTGATACATTATTTCCTCACGAAGTTTTTCTATTTTAGCACGGATAGTCTCCAAATTTTCCATAACATCCCCCTCATGCCCCGCTATGCTCAGTTAAAACGTCCATCATGCTTTTTAATAAAAACTTTCTTGTTGATGCAAATACAGGATCTTTTAAGCCAGGCTTCCATTTCAAGGTATATAGGGTATCGGAAACTATCAAAATCATCCCAAGATTAACTCTTCTATAGCGGGCAACTCGCATAAGGGCGGAAGTTTCCATGTCAACTCCGAGCACGCCCTTCTGTTTATAAAACAAAACCTTCGATACGGTTTCCCTATATGGAGCGTCAATCGACCACACTACACCTTTATGAACACTTACAGGCCCATCCTTCAGACGGTCTAATATTTTTTTGAAGCACAAAGGATACAAAATGGAATTGTCCTGGAAAGAAACCAAAGGGTAATGTGAAGAAGTTCCTTCTTCTGAAACAGAAGATATAGGGATTACTAAGCTTCCTATTTCAACATAACTCTGGAGAGATCCACACCACCCAACGAATATGAAATCATGTGCACCTAAAGCAATAGCCTTCTCAAGCACAAGTACAGCCTGAGGCGCACCAAGTATAGGGCCTACGAACGCAACATCAGAATATCCGTTTTGATAGAGATAACAGTCACTAGTAAAAATTTTTCTTTTTGAACTGAAGCTGTTAGCATAACATGAAAGTATATAGTCCAGATCCTCAGGAACGCTGATTAAACAGGTTGTGCGCGGTAATGATTTTTCTTTTCTACCCTTCCTTGGTTCAATGAGTACTCGGTTGCCCTCTTTCCAGTCCACAAAAAGCAGCTCATGAAATTGCAGGGAGCCATAATATACATTGGCTCCCTTTCGAAGTGTAATTCCTACTTAACAGCTTCTTTCAAATTGTTTCCAGGTTTGAATTTTACCACTTTGCATGCAGGAATCTTAATCTTTTCACCAGTTTGAGGATTCCTCCCCTCTCGCTCGGCCCTCTCAGCAACCGTAAAAGTCCCAAATCCCACAAGACTTATCTTCTCACCAGCAGCCAAAGTCTCTTTAACAGTTTCCATGAAAGCATTCAGGGCCTTTTCAGCATTAGCCTTGCTGATACCGGCTTTTTCCGCCATTTTGCTCACAAGTTCCGCCTTAGTCATTCCTTTCCTCCATTCTAAATTAGGTAAATAATCACTAATGATAATAAATAGATAGCCCCTTCCACCAATTTAACATTGCCATTATACATAGGCTTAAAGCCTTGGCAAGTACTAAATTACGCAAAAACCTTATCTGTCAAGGGTTTATAAATTTTTTTGTTATTTTTCAAGATCAGCGACTATTAGGAATTCTTTGTTACCTTTGGAACCCAGAATAGGAGATTCAGTTATGCCTCTGATATCGAAACCTAATTGAAAAACAAAATCACTGATTTCCCTTTTTACCCTCTCATGAACCCTATAATCCCGTACCACCCCCCCTTTACCTATATCTTTTCTTCCCGCTTCGAACTGTGGTTTGATAAGTGACACCATCGTAGCCTTATTTCCCAAAAATTTCATCACACTTGGAATCACTATGCGCAGTGAAATAAAGGAGGTATCAATCACCACAAGCTCAATATCATCCGTGATTGCATCGCGAGGTAAATATCTAATATTTTGCTTCTCCAACACGACAACCCTAGGGTCATTGCGAAGCTTCCAATCTAACTGACCATATCCAACATCCACCGCATATACTTTTTTTGCTCCATATTTGAGCAAACAATCAGTAAACCCTCCGGTAGAAGCACCAACATCCATACAAATACGATTTTCCACATCAACATTGAACACTCGAAGGGCATGCTCCAATTTAATCCCACCCCTGCTAACAAAAGGAAGCCCCTCCTCTACTCTAAGCTTCGAATCAATACTGACCTTCTGTCCCGCTTTGGTGCACCGTTCTCCATCTACATAGACCTTCCCTGCCAGGATTAATGCCTGAGCCTTTGATCTTGAATCGGCCAACCCCTTTCGCAAAAGCAACTTATCTAACCGCTCTGAGGACCTTACCATGTTCGACTTTCTTTTCCAACAATTCCTCAACAGCTTTAGCGATGCCTTCGGGATGTATACCAATATCCATTCTCAGTTCAGCCTGACTTCCATGGGTAATGAATTTGTCCGGAATGCCCAACCTCTTAACCCTAATTGATAAATAACCCTTGTCAGACAGCATTTCCAGGACAGCGCTACCGAAGCCACCTTGAAGAGCGTTTTCTTCAATCGTGACCAGATATCCGGTTCTGGAGGCCCACTCAACTATCATTTCTTCATCCAGCGGCTTAACAAATCGAGCATTTATAACGGCAACATCAATACCTTTTTTCTTAAGAATGTCAGCAGCGTGGAGAGATGGATAAACCGTTGAACCTATAGCCAGAATTGTAGCATCCTTTCCTTCGCGAAGTACTTCACCCTTACCTATTGGTATCTCTTTTAATTCCAAATCCAGCTTTACACCAATCCCGCGACCTCGGGGATACCGGAAGGCAATGGGACCACCTTCATAACGAACGGCCGTATAAAGCATATGCTGCAGTTCATTCTCATCCTTGGGTGCCATTACAACCATATTGGGAACGTGCCGAAGATAAGAAAAGTCAAAAACACCATGATGGGTTGGTCCATCTTCACCTACAATTCCGCCTCTATCCATTGCAAAAATGACATGCAAGTTCTGCAGAGCAACATCGTGTACTACCTGATCGTAAGCCCTTTGCAAAAAAGTAGAATATATAGCTGCAACTGGCTTGAAGCCCTCAGTTGCCAAACCCGCGGAAAAAGTTACAGCATGTTGTTCTGCGATCCCCACGTCAAAAAACCTGTCAGGATAAGTTTTGGCAAACAAGTCCAATCCCGTTCCTTCACGCATTGCAGCGGTAATAGCAACTACTCTGGGGTCTGTTTCTGCTATTTTTACCAAGGTCTTACCAAATACCGAAGTATAAGAAGGGGGAGAAGAAGAACTTGCACGACTTTCCCCCGTGTCCACCTTAAAGGGTCCGACACCATGAAAATGGGTGGGATCTGTTTCTGCCGGTCGGTATCCCCTGCCCTTCTGAGTGAGCACGTGCACAAGGACAGGTCCGGAAATCTGGGAAGCCTTCTGCAATGCCTCAATTACCCTGTCAAGCCTGTGTCCCTTGATCGGTCCAATGTAATGAAACTTTAATGCCTGAAAAAGCAAACCGGGAGTAAAAAATGCCATAAGCGAATCTTCGCTCTTTTTAATCCATTGAAGAATGTTGGAACCAACTCCTGGAACAGCCTTCAAAAACTGCTCAAGCTCACGCTTAAACTGAACAACCGCGCGGCTTGAAAGCTTTCGACTGAGAAATGACGAGAGAGCTCCTACATTGGGTGAGATCGACATTTCATTGTCGTTGAGGATAACTATTAGATCTTTCCCTAGATCTCCAGCATTGTTAAGGGCTTCAAAGGCCAACCCACCTGTCATGCTACCGTCGCCAATCACAGCAACCGTTTTGTTTTTACACCCCTTTAGGGACTTTCCGACACTTATACCCAAAGCAGCAGAAATGGACGTACTGGCATGTCCCGTTCCGAATGCATCATGAGGGCTCTCTTCACGTTTGGGAAATCCCGAGATTCCACCATATCTCCTCAATGTATGAAATACATCCTTCCTTCCTGTGATGATTTTGTGCGGGTAACTTTGATGCCCAACATCCCAGATTATTCTGTCTTTCGGGGAATCAAACACAAAATGGATTGCCAGCGTTAGTTCGACTACACCTAAATTGGGAGCAAGATGTCCGCCGTTTTTGGAAACCACCGTTATAATTTCGTCCCGGATCTCCTGTGCTAACACCTGCAACTGAGGTATAGAAAGCCGCTTAATATCCTCTGGTGAGTTTATTCCGTCTAAAATTCTTTTCTGTTTTGACAAGATTCAACCCTCCAAATTTTTTGTCAACGCCGCCTCTCAAGAAGGTATTCAGCGATTGCTATGAGAGGCATTGCGGCATCTCCAAAAGGCCTGATAGATTCTACAGCCTGTCTAACATGCTCCCGGGCAGCTTCCTGGCTTTGCTCCACCCCAAGCAACCTCGGATATGTATTTTTATCCTTTTCAACATCCGAACCTGGTGTCTTTCCCATTTCATGGAAATTCCCTGTTATGTCAAGAAGATCGTCCGTAATTTGGAAAGCAAGACCAAAATGATGACCATACTTCTCAAACCGCTCGAGTTCAAAGCCATTAGCACCGCCAAGCAAGGCTCCTATCTTTACCGAAGCAGTAAGCAAAGCCCCCGTTTTTTTAGTGTGCATGTATTGAATGGTGGCAAGATCTGCTTCTTTTCCTTCGTATTCAATGTCTATTACTTGGCCACCTATCATCCCTCGAAAACCTGACGCTTCAGCAATAACTCGAACAACTTTTAAAATTGTCCTAGCATCCGGTTCAGCATCCCCAGCAGATGCTATAAGCTCAAAAGCATAGGTAAGCAGTAAATCTCCAGCAAGGATAGCCACAGCTTCTCCAAACACCTTATGATTCGTGAGTTTACCTCGCCGATAATCATCATTATCCATTGCGGGCAGATCGTCATGAATGAGGGAATAGGTGTGAATCATTTCAATTGCACATGCTACAGGCATCAAAGCATTAGAATTACCTCTCACTGCGTTGTGAGCAGCAATACATAAAATGGGGCGAATTCTTTTGCCACCTGCAAATAAACTGTAACGTGCTGCCTCAACAACCTTTCCTTCAATTCCATCTACTGGAGGCAAAAACCTTTCTAACGCCTCATCAACAATTTTCTTTTGCCTGGTAAGATAGGATTTTAGATCAAATCTCATATCTCAAATTCCCTTAAAATGGAGCTTCCTCCTCGCTATTTTCTGACATACCAAAAGGCTCCAGCTTCCAATCTCGAGCATTTTCCTTAATAAGCTTTTGAACGGTTTTTTGAGCTTCTTCAAGTTTTTTTTGACAAAATTCTAAAAGTTTCATTCCTTCAGAAAAAATCTTTATGGATTCTTCAAGAGGTAACTTGCCATCTTCTAAGAGAGAAACAATTTCCTCTAACCTTTTGAAGGCATCTTCAATCTGCATTTTTGAAGTTTTTGTTCTCTGCCGGGCCACGATTCCTCCCCTTAGTTTTGCTTTCTTTAATTATGGCTTCCAGTTGCCCCCTGGAAAGCTCAATTTCAACTATATCTCCTTTTCTGACATCATCGGCTGTTCTCAGGATTTTGCCATCCCTTTTTCTATAAACAATAGAATAACCTCGCTCCAGAACACTATAAGGACTCAGCATTCTGAGGGACACCCCATATTTTTGTAATAACTCTCGTTTTTCTTTCAATATTCGTTCAGCCGCGCCATGTAGTCTGAAGGCAATATTGTTTAACTCCTGTTGCCTAATGTGCACTACTTTGGGGCTGAATCCACGCAAAATTCTTTCTCTAAAGATTTCAACTTTATGTGAATAGTCCTTGAACAAACGAACAAGTGCTCTCGCAAGCTGTAAAAATCTGTCATCCAACAGTAATAAACTGTCTTCAATCCATCGTCTTGGGTCTTTCAGACGCCGATGTAGATAACTAATTTTCTGTTCGTAATACTCTATGCTGTGGACAATACTTCGGGTAAGAATATTCCTTATTTCAGAAAGTCTAGTTAATATTTCTTTCTGACGATTTACTATCCACTCAGCAGCAGCCGTTGGAGTGGCAGCTCTAAGATCTGCAACCAGATCTGATATAGTATAATCAATTTCATGGCCTACAGCAGAAATAGTGGGAACCACGCATTTTGCCAAAGCCCTTGCCACTCGCTCTTCGTTAAAGGCCCACAGGTCTTCCGTACTTCCTCCACCCCTGCCAACTATTAGTACATCCCATTTAAAATGTTCCTGAACATCGTTTACCCATAGCAAAGCTTTCTCAATTTCAAAGGATGCAGCATCGCCCTGGACCTGAACGGGAATTAAGGTAATTTCCGTAGCAAAGGGAGCCTTACCAAGTACCTTAAGAATATCGCGTATTGCCGCCCCTTCGGCGGAAGTCACAATGACAATCCTCTGAGGGCAAAAAGGCATGGGTTTCTTGCGAGACTCATCAAATAAGCCTTCTTTGTAAAGTTTCTTCTTAAGCTCCTCAAGAGCTATCTGGAGAGCTCCCACACCGTGGGGAAGTACTTCTTCAACGACTATCTGATATTCGCCCCGAGGTTCATAAACATTTATCCTTCCAAAACAAATGACCTCCATACCATTCTTCGGTTCAGACCTTAGTCTTAGCCGCGTATCGCGAAAGCAAACCGCTTTTATCTGAGCCAAAGAGTCTTTAAGAACAAAGTACATGTGGCCAGAAGATGCTACTTTCAAATTGGAAATTTCACCTTTTATACGAACAAAAGAAAAATGCTCTTCAAGAAATCTCTTTAGGTTCCGCGTAAACTCACTTACTGTAAAAATAGGAATCGAGTCAAAGAGATCATTAAAAAGCAAATTTCCATTAGGCTTCATTCAAAATCTCTCTATAAAGAGCTATTCAAACATTTTTGGGTCCATAGCGTCCCTTAGAGCCTCACCAACCAAGTTAAAAGCGGTTATACTAATAAAAATTGCCAGCCCGGGAAACAAGGTTAACCACCACGCAAATTCAATGTAATCCCTGCTCTGACTCAAAATATCTCCCCAGCTAGGGGTTGGCGGAGGCACCCCAAACCCAAGAAAACTCAAACTCGACTCAGTAAGGATCGCCCCAGCTATTCCAAATACGATTGATACCAAAACGGGAGCCATTGCATTGGGAAGCATGTGCAGAAAGATTATTCTTTTATGAGACGCACCAAGAGCTTTTAA
>JALXAE010000142.1 GCA_026992355.1 Syntrophobacterales bacterium
TAGTCTATCTGGTTTTATTGCATATAAATGAAAAATATGAACGAAAAAGCTTGCCAGGTTTCCGGGAAGCTATAGCAAAACTGAGGAAAGCCTCTTCCTCTACGGACACACTTGACTAAACACTATGGACACACTTGATTAAACACTATAATCAAAAAATATTCAGAGTACCAAAATGAAAGGTCTTAAATATCATCAAAGCCGAAACCTGTGCCATCAGCAAATACGTATCCTTTCTTCGCCTTACCTAGCTGTTGTCTATTGACATTTCCTCACAAATCTGCATATGACTGACTGGTCCGTCATGACGGAGTTGTGTTATGTACAAGTGGGTTGAAAAAATTACATCGGAATTTCCTCAAAAAGAGTGGGGCCAGCAGGTAGCAAGATACCTGGAAAAGCAGCCACATGAAAAATGGGATAGTTTGTTAAAAGTTTTTTTCTCCCATGCAAGCAATATAAAGAATGTCAATTTACCAGAGTTAGCAAGAAGCATTTCATCAAATCTGGAAAGATCCTGCAATTTTTTGGAAACTGTAGATTTTGCTTTCAAGTTGCTAACCTACACTGAAAAGCCTGAATCCCAAGATTTGGCAGCCGGCATAACTCGAGAAAAAATTCTCGATGCTGCCCTAAAGGTTTTCTCCTCAAGGGGCTATCACGATGCAACAGTTGAAGAAATAGCCCGCGAGGCGGAAGTTGGCAAAGGTACTGTTTATAGGTATTTCAGAAGTAAAGAAAGTCTATATCGACAGATGATAGATGCAAAACTAGAGGACTTAAACTCTCAAATTCAAAACATCATCACAACAGAAGAAGACGTATTAGAAATTATCTGGCAGTGCGTTACTGTATACATGCAATTTTTTGAAGAAAATAGGGGGCTTTATAGGCTTATATTGTCTGAAGAAATTGAATCGGTAGGCAGTAAATACGTTAAACGAGCTTTGCGAAACCTGTATCCACTGAAAAGAAAACTGCTTGAAGCCGCTAAAAAAGGTCGTTTCAAGCCATTGAATTTTGAGACAGCTTTTTACGGTTTCATGGGATTTCTACACGGTGTTGTACAAAAATGGTTGGACCATGACTGTAATTATAGTCTGTTAAATGAAGTTCCAACTGTGTCTGAAATCTTACTTTACGGGGTAGTCAAAAGATCCGAAGAATTTAACTACAAAAAACCAGAAAAGGAGGAGTTAGATGGACAAAGAAGCAATCAAACAAAAGGTAATCGACCTTATTGTTGAGAAACTCGATGTTGACAGAGAAGATGTTAAGCCGGAAGCTCATATCATTGACGATCTGGGCGCCGATTCTCTGGATGTTGTCGAACTGGTGATGGCCCTCGAAGACGAATTTGATATCGAAATACCCGATGAAGACGCCGAAAATATCAGAACGGTACAGGACGTTTTCGACTACATAGATAAAATTGTCTCCGATTGAAAAACCAAATAGGAGGGGGAATTAATTTCTCCTCCTCCTTTATTTTTTTCCTTTGTTCCCATCAAGAATTTCTTCTGCATTAATGCTTCTGGCATCTAAAAGGGTTTTTTTTATCGCCCAGAAAATGCCAGAAAAATGGTCTTCGAAATTCGATGGAGATATTCGACCAACTTCTATGAATTTAACAACAATTTCCTTCGCTACCTTCAGAATCCGTTCATCATCCTGGTTCATAGTCGCTCCTTTTGGTTTTTCGGGAAGGTTTTCACTGCAGGAGGAAGGCCGGAAACAATTATGTGAAAACCTTCCCTGGTTCGAAATACCCTCATCAGGCATTCCGTCCAAACATAATTTTACCTCCCTCCGAAAACTGCTCAAAGACTTTTTTAAAACACCTACTTGCTTAATAACTTCAGCACTTATATCTTGATCCCTCGAGGTAAAAAGAAAATATGGCGCAAACCACTTCAAAGAGAATCGATATAAAAAAAATCCTTGTTGAAATAAAATACAGTTTCTTGCATCCCGCTGAGATTCTCAAGGGCAAGGTTTTCAAAAATACAGCCGTGTTACTATCAGGTGACGCCCTTGCTCGTATCATTTCCTTACTTTCCCTCACTCTGACAGTACGGGCACTCGGTGCTGAAACCTTCGGAATTCTAGCCCTGGCTGAAACCTACGCAAAACTTATTGACAGGATATTAAACTTCCAGGCCTGGTCGGGTGTAATAAAGTTTGGCGCCGAAGCCGCTCAAAAGGGAGACAAGCAGCTTATGGGGAGCATCATACGTACAGGTTACCTTCTTGATATTGGTTCTGCATTATGTGGACTTGCGGTAGCTTACTTTGTAGCACCTGCCGTTGGAAAGCTTCTCAATTGGCACGAACTTGTCGTTTCTACCGCTAGACTTTACAGTTTTCTTATACTTTTTAATGTCACCGGAACCGCTACGGGTATCTTGAGGCTAACTGAGCGGTTTTCTTTAATCGCCACTCAACGTCTAGTTTACAGTTTCACCAGATTATCGGCGGTCTTGTTTGTAGTCTTCATAAAGGGCAGCCTAAAACATTTTGTGCTGGCGTGGATGCTTTCTGAATGCCTGGGATACCTGGTGCTGAATTTATTTGCATACAAAATTTCATCGGAAAGAAAGTGGACTGCTTTATCCAGAGGTGGAAACTCTTTGAAAACAAAACAATTCATTAGCTTTGTTGTATGGACAAATTTATCCAGTACTGCTGATGTTCCGGTAAAATTCCTAGATGTTTTCTTCGTATCTAGGTTTGTATCAATAGAGGCTGCTGGAGTATACAAGGTATTCCAACAGATAAGCCATGTGTTAAAAAAGCCTGTTGAGCCTCTATATCAAGTTGTCTATCCCCATTTTAGCACTCAGGTAGCATCAAAGGATTTTTCGGGGCTCGTAAAATCTGTTTTGAAGGCCTTCTTTTTCTTAACCGTGGCCTCAGCACTGGCATCGCTAATTCTTATTGCATCATCAAGATGGTGGTTTCCGACCTTTTTTGGAGACGAATTTCTGAAATACACGAACTATTTCGTACTCTACATATCTGTGCAGGCTATAAATGCTGCAACATTACCCGTGCATCCTCTTTTTTTGGCTCTTGGTCTGGTGAGAAAAAACTTCGCCATTCAGTTAACAGCAAACCTGTGTTTCATAGTGGCTGCATACTATCTAGGCAAAGCCACGGGTTTTTATGGTATAATTGGAGCCTTAGCTTTACATCTATTTCTGACAACTGGATTGAAAGCAATCTTTTCAATGTTTGAACTTTCAAGTGGGAAAATAAAAAAGTGAAGTTAGTATATTCATCTAGATCCATTTTACCATCAACATACGCAAATAGCATCCAGGTAATAAAAATGTGCGAAGCAATGGCAAAGCTTGGCCATGACGTTACCCTTATTGCCTGCTGCAAAACAAAAGATTTTTCAACCATTTATAATTTTTACGGAGTAAACCCAATATTCAAAATCAGACACATAGAACTACAAAAGGGCGAAAAAACCAACGCCGCCTTTATCTTCAAAACAATTAAGGAAATCGTGAAGATAAAGCCTGACCTCGTTTACGGAAGGATTCTGGAAGCTTGTTTTTTATCCGCATTGGCAGGATTCAATACATGCTATGAGGCTCACAAATTTCCCAGACAAATAGTCAGTGTCTTTTCCTCAAGTCTATTTTTCCATCTTCCGAAATTTAAGAGACTTATTGTAATAACAGAAGCATTGGGCAGAATGTTTAAAGCAAAATACAATATACCTAAAGAGAAGATAATTGTAGCTCATGACGGCGCAGATCCAATCAGAAAAAGCACAAAACAGGATTTCTTCCGCACAGAAAACAACAAGTTTCATGTCGGATACATAGGAAATCTTTACCCTGGAAAAGGCATGGAGCTTATAGCTCGCCTAGCGCCAAAGGCTTCCTGGGCTAGCTTCCATATTGTAGGTGGCACACAGGATGATGTAATTTTCTGGAAAAGTAAGCTCTCGGGTGTTTCCAATGTAAGATTTTATGGCTTCGTGTCTCCCGCAAAGATTGAAAGTCTAAGAAAAATTTTTCATGTTGCACTTTTGCCTGTTCAACCAGAGGTAAAAAATAACTTCGGTACCACAGATACAGCGGAAAACATTTCCCCTCTAAAACTTTTCGAGTACATGGCATCTGGACTGCCCATCTTAGCTTCTGACTTACCATCAATAAGAGAAGTTCTAACAACTGGTAAAAACGCCATACTTCTTCCGCCATCAGATGAATTAGCATGGCTCAGAAGTCTGGAAATGTTAAGAGATAACAAAGCACTAAGAAAAAGGCTGGGGGAAAAGGCTCAAAAGGATTTTTTACGCAATTATACGTGGGAGGCTAGAGCAACTAAGGTTTTAGCAAATCTTTAAACTATTACTTTCGGTTTTTTAAGTAGTGTATGATTTCGTTGCGAGTCGGCTTTCTGAGATTAAATTCCCTTTTAGCAATTTTTTCCAGCCTCACATAATCCGTTAGATACTCCCATTCCAATTGCAGTTTTTCATTAAGTTCTTTCAACTCACGGTAATTAGAAAACCTTTTGGAATAAATATACCCCAATCTTATTTGCTCATTTTTTATCCAGACAAATGCCAGCGCCATGGTAACCACTACTATGATAGCTACTATGTGCAACACCAGCTCACTAAATCTCATGATGCCCGTATCTCTTATAATTTTTGGACAGCTCTTAAACGAGCACTTCTTGCCTTTGGGTTTTTCGTAACCTCGCTTTCCGAAGGCCTTACAGCCCTTTTGGTAAGCAATCGAACAGTCGGTTTCCTACCACAAACACAAGAAGGAAGTTGAGGAGGACATTTACAGGGATTTGACCATTCCCTGAAGGTATGTTTAACAATTCTGTCTTCAAGAGAATGAAAGGATACCACACACAGCACTCCACCAGGCCTCAAAAAGGAGGGAATTTTCCGCAAGAAAGCCCTAAGAGAATCAAGCTCCTGATTTACATAAATTCTTAGTGCCTGAAACACTCGCGTTGCAGGGTGTATACGGTACCTAATTTCCCTGACCGGAATAGCCTCATTTATTATCCGGACCAACTGACCCGTGGTCAACAATGGTTCAACTTTTCTGGCCTGTACTATAGCTCTAGCTATTTTTCTGGCATACTTTTCTTCTCCATAATCTCGAAATATGCGGGATAACTCATGCTCAGAAGCTTTATTTACAACGTGAGCAGCCGAAATAGGCTGTTTTTTTGACATCCTCATATCTAAAGGTCCATCTTTTAAAAAGCTAAACCCCCTGTGTTCCGCCTCCAGCTGATCTGATGAAACGCCAAGATCCAGAACCGCACCGGAAATACTGTTTATGCCATGTTCTTTTAAAACTAAATCAAAATCTTTGTAATTAACATTGAACAATTTCAACCTGCCACCTTCAACAAATTTGATGAGCCTCCTCTCGCTCCTTTCAATGGCTTCCTCATCCATATCAATTCCAATTACCAATCCTGAATCGCCGGTCAGATTAAGTAATTCTTTTGTGTAACCACCGGATCCAACAGTCCCATCGATGTAAATGCCTTCGCCTGCAAGTTTAAGAAAATGAATCACTTCTTTTAACAACACCGGAACATGCATTATTGATCACCAGATTGCATATTCGATCCAACCTTCTTCTTTATAATTACCTTATCCACACTCAGCCCTCTTTTACTGACAACCTGAAAAATATAACCATTTAACACCACAACTTCTCCAACCTCAGGAAACCTATCCAGCGTGCTTATAATCAAACCAGCTACAGTCCTTACATCACTTTCTGGTAAATTCATTCCTAACCGTTTGTTCAAGTCCCTTATGAGCATGGAGCCATCAACAAGATATGAATCATCTGGAAGAGCAGTTATCTGTTTACTGGATACATCATGTTCGTCTTCAATTTCCCCTACAACCTCTTCTAGTACATCCTCCAGCGTAACCAATCCAATTACATCGCCGTATTCGTTAACAACAAAACATATATGCACTCTTTCTTTTCTGAATAACTCCAACTGGTCTCGTATAGTCCTCACATCAGGGGCAAAGCTCGGAGGTCTCAAAATCTTTCTAATATCTATTTCTTTATTGTCATCTTCCAGCTCAGAAAGAATGTCCTTTACATGAATAAAACCAATAACGTTGCGTTTATCTCCCTCATAAACAGGATACCTCGAAAATCTGCTTCTCCTTACTACATTAAGAACGGTAGAAGCATCATCATTCACATCTATACACACTACATCATGCCAGGGCACCATAATATCCCCTAAGGTTGTTTTATCCAGAAAAAGAATGCCCAAAAGCATGTCCTGTTTTTCTCGCCCGAGAACTTCACTGTCCAAACCAGTGGAAATCAAAGCTTCCAGTTCTTCATCTGTGAGTGTAGATTCTTCAGATTTTTTTTTGAGTCCCAAAAGCCTAATCAAAATATTAGACGCCGCCGTCAATACCCTAACACAGGGGTAACAAACCTTAATCAGCAGTTCCAATAGGGGAGAAACAATTAAAGCCACAGAATTTGAATAATAGGCAGCTATAGTTTTCGGAGTTATTTCACCAAAAATCAGAAGTCCTATTGTTATAATGAAGGTTGCATAAACAACGCCTTGATCCCCTGCAATCTTTATGGCCACTGCAGTTCCTAATGCCGACAGGGCCACATTCACCAGGTTATTGCAAAAGAGCAGGGTTCCAAGAAGTTTTTCTGGCTCCTTCAAAATCTTATTTAACGTTGATGCTCTCTTGTGCTTTTGCCTGACTAGATGAGCAAGCTTAAAGCGGTTGACTGCCATTAACGCTGTTTCAGACCCGGAAAAAAAAGCTGACAAACAAAAAAGACCCATGAAAATGACTAAATTTAATAGCAATTCACCTGTAAAAATCATCATAATCGCTCTTCACCCCTTAAATAAAAACCAATAAAGGTAAAATATTGCTTTGAACAAAAATCAACTGTGGGACAAAAGGAAAACATGTAATTAGAAAAGCAGAACCAATATTTTTGAAAAGTAAAGAAAAGCAGCTTTTTTTAATTTCCCCTGTTATATTTTGGCTCCCGATCCGGCTGGTCTATTGTTCCTCTATCAATATCTTGTGGTCAACCAAAGCCATCTTTTTTATGGTGCCACGCACTGTCTTCTGTTCGCCAAAAATATTTCTCATCTTTATCATCCCGTCTTCATTTTCCACGATGTCCACAGCTTCCATAATTAACTCTTCCGTATCTCCCTTTAATAGATACGCATTGGCCTCACACATGATTTTTCCTCCACAACATCACTGTTCTGCTATTATTAAGCCAAGAGGAAGTGATTCTCCAAAAGACCACTCCTTCTCTTGGTCGCTTAATTCATCGGACACCATTTCATATAACACCTTAAGCTTACCTTCGGAAGCATAATTACTCAAGGCATCATGAACTCGTATTCGTAATTCCTCAGGCAAATCCCTAGCCCTATCTCCAGTAAATCTAGCCATGTGTAAAAGAGGGCCAACAAGTAATTCTTTCAACTGATAAATCCTCGTTAGAAGAGCTTCAATCCATGGCGCTACGCTTTCAGGAGTAACAACTTTATCCACCGGACCGTATAGCGGAACCCTTGCTCCAAACTTCGCAAGAGACCATAAATACTGATGATAGGGTTTTTTCATCTTTAATATGTTTTCTACGAGGACATTACCTAAAGCAATCTTTGCCTTGGTGGACAGTCTTTCAAGGTTAGCCACCGCCATCCACAACTCTATTGTCTCTTGCTTATTTAGTTTACGAAGCTTTTTATTCTTTTTCAAATCGCTCAGAAGATACCCTGAAACCTGTTGATATATATGTTGCTGCTGTCCAGAAGATAGTCCTCCGGCAACCCTTCTCCAGAAAATCCACCATTCAAGACGACACTGAGACTGACGTTGAAAGGTAAGCCCTTGATGATACAATTTCCATATCTGCTTCATACGCCATTCATCAACAGGATCACCGTAGCCTGGCCTTATACAATATCCAAGCATATTCAACCATCTAGATTCATGATGGAAGGTTAATTTCCTGCCTTCTGCCACTTCCAGCAACACATCAGCTATTTTCCGTATGAGCTGCAAAGGCCATTTTTCACGGGGAAGTTCGAAAATATTCACCAGGTTCTTTATTAGATCCGCCGGACTATCAACACCAGTGGCATTGGAACCATGACTAAAGGTGCGTCGAACTAATTCCAAGCCTTCAGATATAGTTTCTTCATCAAGGGTTTCACCCGAAAGAAAGTGTTTTTTTTCAGTTTCCATATGCTGACGAACATCAAATCTAAGCTGCCATAAATGTGGAGTTTTCAACGACTTACACCATAGATCCAGAGTTCCAACTTCGGAAAGTTCCATAACAAGATTAACGGGAATTTTTTGAACTGTATTTTTTTTACCAAAACGAAGAGCCGTTTTTATGGGTGGCAGCAGGGTTACTTCATCCTCATCTAATTCTACTAAATCTCCAAGTCTGTCTCCTAATCGAGTAATGGAACTCAATATTTGAAAATAAACCGGTTTATTGGTTATCACCTGAAAGCTGGGTTCACTTAGCTCAGCCCTAAATCCCTCCTCGGACCCCCTGGGCACAATGCAAATTCCCTTGTATCCATGTTTATCACCCTCCAGAAACCCCAGTTGAACGTAATAACTCCTGGGAGTTCCTGCTCCAACTCTTATACCTCGCCCCTGCCTGACAAGTCCATAATAGGCCGCACCTAAAGCTACTGCCAGGTCTGGCCTGGGATTGTGTAGCTCCTCCGGTTTCCACCCTGGAAAAGATGCCTCCTCAAACCAGCTACCAACAACATCAACTAGCCTGTTTCTAATGACCTCAGGAACCAGGGCACCCCCATTGAAGAGAAGAAAATCTGGATAGGGCTTATGCCTGCCTGTTTCTTCCGATATTAGGTATTCAAATTTTTTCCAGAAAGATGCAAGATGTCGGGTTATGGCGGGATCCTGAACATAGGGAAGTCCCCATTCGGTAAGCCCTCTTCTGGTCTCCTTTTTAACATCTTCTTCTAAATCAACCTTTGGGAA
Organism: Syntrophobacterales bacterium; assembly: GCA_026992355.1. Taxonomy (GTDB): domain Bacteria; phylum Desulfobacterota; class Syntrophobacteria; order Syntrophobacterales; family Thermodesulforhabdaceae; genus JALXAE01. The sequence continues at coordinate 9,059 of JALXAE010000142.1, forward strand.
GAAACCCTCAAGTATTAATTCTTCAACGATATCTCTGGAAATAGTTTTCGTAATGGTGTCCCCTATTAACCTGGTTCCGCGGCCAACAACAGTAACATTTACGGATTCAACACTTTTGTCGCGAAGTATTGTCTCTTTGGCCTTTCTACACTGATGACATAGCTGATACCATCTCTTAGGATCAAGAGCACCGGCTTTACCAAAATGCTCTATTTCGATGCGTCTTCCCAGAGCCAGATCCATATTGTCGCCGCCAAGAAGTAAATGATCTCCCACCGCAAGTCTGTCAAATTTGAGTCCTTTTTCTCCCTTACGCAAAGCAACTATCGTGAAGTCCGACGTACCACCACCCACATCACACACCAAAATTATCTGGCCAGCTTTCATTTTTTCCTGCCAGGCATCTCGATTTTTATACAACCAGGCATAAAAAGCAGCCAGGGGTTCTTCAAGGAGGATTAACTTGGGTATGCCAGCTTTTTTCGCCGCCTCAACCGTCAACTCCCTTGCAACCTCATCAAAGGAAGCCGGTACAGTAAGAACTATTAACTGTTCCTCAAAACGAAATTCATCTCTGTCCTTTGCAACGTAGTAATTCCACGCTTGTCTTATATGTTCGAGATATCTGGCACTGGCATCCACTGGGGAAACTTTTTTCACATCTGAATCTGAGGTTCCCCATGGAAGTATTGGTGCAGTTCTATCCACTTTAGCATGGCACAACCATGACTTTGCAGAGGACACCAGCCTATCGGGCACCAAGGCACCTTGCTCCCTAGCAAACTCCCCCACTACATAATCAATCTCACTATTCCAGGGTAAACGAATACCTTCTATGGGAATTTCGTATTCACCCGGAAGATACAAAAAGGACGGTAACAAGGGTCTGGCTGCAACCTCTCCTAGTGCAACAAGTTGCGGAATGTTGAAAATGTTAATGGCAGAATCTTCTGTTTCAACATCCACATAGGCTACAGCCGAGTTCGTTGTACCCAGATCTATGCCGATTATATATTTAAATGACCATTCGTCATTGTTTTCTTCAAGCCTATCTAACTGTTTCATGTTCAAACGACTTCTTCTGTTCCCGTTCTTTCAAATTGAATTCCAATTTCCATTTACGAGATGTATTGGAAATATCCACACATCTTAGTTCTAAAGTCCCTATTTCCGTCATAGTGCTTTCTATCCAGACCGGCACAATCGTGCCACCATTCTCTTCCTCAGAGGACAACTGAGTTTCCATAGCACCAACTTCTTCAATAGTGTTATCCCAGTCTTCTACAATATCTCCCGCCTTATCATCCTGCCTAACTGTCGAAGAAAATATATGAAACACAGCGGGCTCTCCAACGACCAAACCAAATTCCTTTTCTTTTATTTCAACGGTGGAACCTTCCTCCATCCCGAAGGGCACAACACACAAAGCCTTCATTGGAGCCGGAACTCCGGGTACAGAGGGCATGGTGCTTTCAATTCCTACATAATAGGATCTGGATGCTCCGGCCTTAATTCTAATTCCATAGCCTTTACAAACAAAACCATAATATGCAGCCCCACGAGCCACAGCAAGGTCAAGATCTGGAGAAACAAGTTCCCTTACTTCAGCATCACCACCCCATGTCCTTACCACATCAAGCACTCTTTTTCTGAAGAGATCAGCTTTCATTACACCGCCATTAAATAGTATGGCCGACGGAAAGGATTCTAATCTTTGGAGATGGTTCGAAAGAAAACCTGCAAGGTGACGTGTAATAGCCGGATCTTCTTCGTAAGGCAGTCCCATCTCGCGAATACCCACTTTTGCACTTCTTCGAGGAGCTTCATCAATTCCACATTTTGGAAAAAAACCTTCCAGTAAAACTCTTTCGACTTCATCTCTAGTCAATTCGGTTTTTATGGTGCTGCCAATAAGAGATGTCCCTCTTCCAAGAATAACCACCGGTTCCTTATGAGTGTTTGAATCAGTTAAAAGCCTCTCCTTAGCCTGTCTACTTTGATACCACAATGCCCTAAACTGCCAATCATCCAGCCTGGATGAAATTTTTTCTCTGAGAACATAGGCAAGGGTCAAATCCATATTGTCGCCACCTAGCAGAATATGTTCACCAACAGCAACACGCTGCAAGGCCAGATTTCCATCTTCTTCAGATACCTCAATCAAGCTGAAATCGGTCGTTCCACCTCCAATATCACAAACCAGAATGGATTCCCCAAGACTAACCATGTCTCGCCACCTATCTTCATTTGCTTCAATCCACGCATAAAAGGCAGCCTGAGGTTCCTCAAGAAGTGTGAAGTGTTCAAGCCCTGCCATTTCTGCGGCTTTTACAGTAAGTTCTCTAGCCACCGCATCAAATGAAGCAGGCACAGTAATGAATATGTCCTGCTTCTCCAAACGAGAATCCTCATCATTTTGGGCAATTGTATGGTTCCATGAATCTCTTATATGAGACAATAGAATCATCGTCGCCTGCACAGGCGATATTTTTTCAACATCGTTGGGGCTTCCCCAAGGCAAAATAGCTCTGGTTCTATCTACCCCGCTATGACAAAGCCAGGATTTGGCAGAAGCAACAAGTTTATGGGGAACTTCTGAACCCCGCTTTCTGGCAAAGGTCCCCACAATCATCTCTGCCTTTTCCTGCCAGGGTAAACGAACACTTGCTTCAGGGACATCATGCTTTCCCATCAGATAAATAAAAGAGGGTAGCAGGGACAAATATTTAATTTCGTTTGGAGCTGTAATTTGTAATATTTCAAAAATACGAATTTCAGGTTTTGTTTCAAAATCCACGGGTGCATAAGCAACAACACAATGAGTAGTACCAAGGTCAATTCCTACAACATACTTAGCCGCCAATATAACACCTCCCTATTCGCTTTCCTCCGAACCTTGAATTTCCACTTCAGCGGGGGCCAAAACAAATTCCTTTTTCCCTACTTGATCACTATCAACAAATCTTGGTAAATCTATTTTCACAAGTTTCCAGCCCCGATGTTTTATAACTCCCCTGAAGGGTGGATTTCCAACAACCTTGCCGGTAAGCCTTATTGCAGAGGCATCAAATCCTTCCTCAACGACAACTTCCGTTCCTTCAACCTCCTTGTAAATATGTTCAATCTTTACATGTTCATTAAATATTTTGCGCCATTCATCATGTAGAGTCTTAACAGCTGCACCCACCTGAGCATCATCGTAGGAGGAGATATCTTCTTCCAGAAAATCCACAAACCGTCCCTCTCTTTGCATTAACATGATAAACTGGATAGCAGATAAATTGCGCCGTTCATCCACGATTTCATCAACTTTGGGCACGCCAGCTACAGGCTCTCTATCCAATTTTCCAACCTGAGGCTCTTCTTTTTTAACATCCTGAATTGCCTTATTTATTCTCGACCTTCCCACAAGTGCCAACACAATCCACATAGCCAGAGTCACACAAGCAATAGCGGCAAAAAGAACCATATAACCGTACTGATTAAGCATGTTCAGAAGTTCTTGAAGGTTTGAAACCAAAAGAGAAAATTCTTCGGGCAACTCCTTTTTCAACTGTTGATTTGAAACAACCGGCTGCACGTATTTATTGACAGTCAACAGACCCTCATGAAAAGGCCAATATAAAACTCCAGCCAATATTCCATTGAAGAAAAAACATATAATCAGCGACTGCCAAACCCACTTGCCCTTTTGACTCATGAATAACCCTCCATTGCAACTTTCAAATTGGACCTTTCAAAAAAACAGCATAGAGATTTAAGACAGATAAAACTTTAACACAAGAGCTTTATCGTAATAACTTTCACAAAAAAACATTAAGTAAATCTCCCGCTAACAATTCTTAAAACAGCAAAGTAGCAAATTACCGAAAGAAACAATAAAGAACAGGGAATAATCATGTATCTATAAACCCTTTGAAAATTTGTATGAAAATATTCGTTAGATAACAGAAAGCACAAATGCACTGGTGACAACATAACCCCTATGAAGCCACATGCCAGAGCGAGCATCATGTAGTATAGTATAAAAGGCGATTCGCCAAAGGTATGTATGAGAGCTATAAGTATTGGAAAGGTCGTTCCAACAAAGGCTACCGTGATCCCTGTTATCATGCCCATAATAAAAGGTAGTGTAATACAAACAGGAACAAGGGGAATATGAATGGCAAGAAGTTCCCGAGTAATTTCATCGGCCGCATGACTATCATGCAAAATCCCCTTAAAAACAAGAATCGAAGAAACCATGTAAAACATTTTGAGGAGTTGTTTTTCGGTAATAAGCTCAGCACAATCTCGAAGTGAAAAGCGGTTTTTGACCCATATAAATAAAATCGCCACCAGAAGGGCAGAAATTAACCCCAACTCCTTTGCTATATTTTGGAAATTTCCAGGAAGTAGTCGGTTAAACAACAGACCAGTGCACAGTCCACCAATAATAACAATACCGATAGGAATTAACCTTACTAAAAAGGGTTTAACGGGAGGTCGCTCTAATTGATCCTTTCCGACAAGTAAATCCTCCTCAGCCCTGCCCAATTTAAAGGAGAGATAACCCCCAAGTACCATGATAAAGGTAAGCGGCATGGCGCAGAGTATAAACTTCCAGAGATCTATATTTGCCAATGTGGTGGTTAGAAGAATACCCGGGTACAAGGGCCACCAGTTTTCCCAAATGTGTCTGAACCAGTAATTAATGTAACTCAATAAAGCCGGCGAAACTTTAAAAGGTTTGGCAATGTTTTTTACCATCGGAGCAGAAAATATTGCTCCTCCAGGCATGGGAAGTAGCCCAATTAACGCCGGAAAAACCACAAGATTCAGCAAGGGGTTAGATATAAGTCCCTGAAAAGCTCCCAGAAGCCTATCCATTTCCCGTGCCTTTTCCATGCTCATACTTAAAACCAATATAAGGGATACAACGCACCCCAGGGCTAGGGTTTTCGGATGAGAGAGGGAATGGACGACTGAATATAAAACATCTACTATTCCCAGACCAAACAACAATCCCGTGACAACTGATGCGCCAAAGAATACATTTCCGAGAATTATTTTCTTTCTTACCGCAATCAGAATTAGACCGAAAATAATAAGGATTTTCAAAAAAGCTGGGATTTGCATTGTATCATCACCTCACAAAATCCAGCGATTTTAGTAGACTTTCCAGTAGCCTATGGTCATCAAGTACCTCCAAATCCATTAACGCATACCCTATAATATTTCTCCACCCACGGGGTATTTTGAAATAATCCTTTTCCGTGCAGATTATAAGCTTTGCTCCAACATCCTGAGATTTCTTTAATATCCTCACGATATCACTGTCAGTGTAGAAATAATGATCGGGAAATCCAAAAAAACCTGTCACATTTAATCCAACAGAAAGTAAATGCTGAAAAAACATTGTGGGTTTAGAAATTCCCGCAAAAGCAAAGACCGGTAAATTCCCCACATTCTCTAGATCAATTAGATCCTTACCATACTTAATACCGAAAATTCTTTTCCTTGCATAAAAAACAGGAACACGGGGTTCCATTAAATACATCAGTTCCCGGTGAGATTTGTAACAGACCTCAAAGTTGGTTCCGACAAAGACGCACAATGTTGCTTTTTTCAGTGAGTTAGGGGGTTCTCTCAATGGACCAAAAGGAAGAAGCAGGCCATTTCCAAACCCAAAGTGAGCATCAAATAAGACGATTTCAGCATCCTTTTTCAGGGATCTATGCTGCAAGGCATCATCTACAATCACAACATCCAGACCAGAAATGCCCCCTGCGATAGCAGCGGCCATCCATTTTTTGCCGACCCACACGGGACAATCAGGAAGGTTGCTGGCAAGCAAAAACGGCTCATCTCCAAAGATTTTGCAATCATCTTCAAGTTCGCCGCCTAAAATTACTCTACAAATTCCGGAACCCGTTCGTTTGTAACCCCTTGCGACCAAAGCAGGTTTTAAGCCCCTATTTACTAATTCTCTCGCAAGCCACAAAGTAAAAGGCGTCTTGCCAGTGCCACCAACAACCAGGTTTCCTATACCAATTACAGGTAACAATGGGGTTATCTGGCCTCTATCAGGCAATACTTTGCAAACAGAGGAATAAACCATAAAGGGTAGATTAAAAAGCCTGGAAACGCATTTGGGAACCTTAACGTGATACCATAAGCCTTGAATGGCCTTGCTAAACAAAAACATCAATCTTCCGGCCGCCATGCTTCCCATAATCTAAAGGCTTTGTAAATGTAATGAAAACCACTTACGGTAGTAAAAAGAGCTGTCATAAGAAATAGAGCACTAAGTAAGACGGTATGAGGCCGCCATAAGGAAGAACTCATGGCCACAAGTGCTGTGATAATTTGACTGAGGGTGGTAAGTTTACTAGCAATAGAGGGCTTGATTTCAACAGGAATATGATTCAAAAAAAACAGCAAAATTCCTAACAATATCAATGCATCCCTGGTAACAGTTATAATTGCCAACCAAACGGGAATAAGGTCAAGACGAGAAAGCAAAACAAAGGAAGTATCCAGAAGGAGCTTGTCTGCCAGGGGATCGAGGTAAGCACCCAGCTTCGATTTCTGATCAAAAGCCCTGGCAATGAAGCCATCTAGACCATCTGTGATGCCTGCAATAAAAAAAACCAGCAGGGCCTGAGATAGCTTTTGATTTAACAGAAGCCACACGAGCAAAGGAGTAAGTAATATTCGAATAAGAGTTAGAAGATTTGGAATTGTCATCTGGATTCAGAGCTTCCAATAGATTTAATAGAGATCAGGATTTTTTTGTTGTGGGGATCAAGATTTTCTATAACAACCTTTGAGCCCGTATCCAACACAAGACCATCAAGATAGTCACCTATAGCGTTCGGCACATCTTCTAATGTAACGTTCAAAGTTCCAGCATCCTGGATTATTCTCTTTATTTTAAAGTTAACATTCTGCTCTTTTAGCTTAGATTCAATTTCTTCCCATTTTACAAAATCGGGTGAATTTATAATTTCTATTGTCCATGAAGTACCAAAAGTTTCAGGTTTGTCAGACTCAACCAAAGAAATATTCCGACCTTGCCCAATTATATTCAAAAACTGGGGAGTCACTATCTCAATCAGTGTAAGAACTGACTCAAGAACGGGTGTTTCCGCATCTCTCATAACACTTTCACTAATTACCCCTTTTACACTGTTGTCAGAATCATCACGAACTTCTATCCTACATTGAATTAGATTTCGCTGACAGAAAAAGCGATTTTTCACCACATAAACCGGATTGGTCTCCTCATCACCCTGCTTTTCACCATTTTTTATAACTGTCCAACCATTCTCCGTTAACTTCCCGATAAGGGATTCATCGAAAAAATTAGCAGCATTATCGTTACCTATGTTCAAAGAACAGGATGGGTCCGATATCCACATAATTAAATTAGTATTCGCTTTCATTTCAATGTTAGCGTTACCTTGTTGACTCATAAGGCCCAGGGTGATCAAATCTTCCTGTAATTTTTGAGTAAGAACAGTAGCCTCACCATTTATTCTGTATAGCTCACCAGAAATATCCTCACTAAAAATCCTGAAAGATTTTATATAATTGTCCGCCCTTTTGAGAAATTCCTTTTGTATGGTTTCTTTATTATTCTCCAGCACAGAAGGACCTAGCATTTGAAGTATGGCCTGCATAATAACCTGTTGTTTGAAATCACTAAGAGCTTTCAAACGAGCAACAGCTTTATTCCCATCCACTATTTGAGACACGCCCAAGGCATAAAACTCATCTCTGCTTACAGCGTGGACTGTGTCTCTCCCCAAGAAAGAGAAAATAAAAACCGAAAAAACAAGAAGGCAAAACACTTTCCGCATTCCACTTAAACCTCCTGAGTTAAATCGTAGCATCCAACTGTTTTTATTTCGGCTCTATTTTGGTATCATACTTCCTGAAAAGGGGGAATAACATAATGATACCAAGACATTCTATCACGAGATTTTACAGGATTAAACCGGAGGAAATACATTATATAACCTTTACAATCGAAGCTTACGAAGGTTTGGCGGTAGTCAGTACACTTGACAAGAAAGCTGGTATAATAAAACTCGAAATATCTCCAAAACAAGAGGATATAATTGATAGAATTGTTGAACACGAAGGTAAAGAGTTAAACATGGTCCGCATTTATCCAGAAGAAAAGCATATTGAAGGAGGCGCGTAGATTTTGATGCCTGCAAACAAGGTGATTATAGACACTCAATATGATGGCCAAGGGCCATGCAACGATAACCTTAAAAAACTCTATATACATACCTTTGGGTGTCAGATGAATGAGTATGATTCTCTGAGAGTAGAGCGAATGCTGGCACCGGAAGGTTACATCACAACATCAGACCCTAAAAAAGCGGATTTAATTTTCATAAATACATGTTCTGTTCGAGAAAAAGCAGAACAAAAGGTATATTCCCTTCTAGGAAGGCTAAAACGCATCAAAGCAAGGTCTCCTCACACTATAATAGTAGTTGGTGGTTGTGTGGCTCAACAACTTCAAGAAAACCTTCTTAACAGATTCCATTATGTAGATATCGTTATTGGGACAAAGGGCATATCAAAACTGCCCGAGCTGATAAAAGAAGTTCAAAACACAAGAAAATCCCTTGGTTGTTTCCCCGATCATGAAGAATCATGTGGTATGGAGTGGTTATCTCCAAACACTTCGCAATGGAAGACAGAAATAGTGGCTCCGGTTACAATCATGCAGGGGTGTGACAACTTCTGCTCCTACTGCATAGTACCCTATGTAAGAGGAAGAGAGTACAGCAGAAAACCAGAGGACATTCTACAGGAAATCGAGATTCTGCTGGAAAAGGGGGCGAAGGAAATACTTTTGCTTGGACAGAACGTGAACTCCTACGGAAAAAACCTTGATCCTCCAATTACCTTTGCGAATCTCATAAAGCTAGTAGCCCAAAAAACAAAGGTTACTCGAATCAGATTTACCACTTCCCATCCCAAGGATCTCACGGAAGAGCTGATGCAATGTTTTAGAGATGTTCCCCAGCTCTGTCCTCAACTTCACCTCCCTTTTCAGGCCGGCTCCGATAGAATTCTTAAAAGAATGAACAGAAGATACACTCAAAAGGAATATTTGACCAAGGTGGAAAAGCTAAGAACTTACAGATCTGACATTGCTATAACTGCCGATGTCATGGTTGGCTTTCCTGGCGAGACAGATGAGGATTTTAGAGAAACCATGAAAGTAATCGAGGAAGTTCAGTTCGATGGATTGTTTTCCTTCAGATATTCCGACAGACCATTTGCTCCGTCATCAAGAATGTACCCCAAGGTTGACGAAAAAACAAAATCCAGATGGCTAACTGAATTACAATCCCTACAGGCAGACATCACACTTAAAAAAAATCAACAGGAAGTTGGCACTTCTAGAGAAGTTCTTGTTGAAGGAGAAAGTAAAGCAGGAAATGGCCAATTAACTGGAAGAACCCCTCAGGGTAGAATTGTAAATTTTTACGGTCCCAAATCTTTAATTGGCAAAATAGTTGTCGTAAAGATAATTGAAGGATATGCTCATTCATTAAAAGGTGAGTTACAAAAACAAAACAATTAAATAGTTGTCCAAGTAAAGGAGCTATTATGCTCTATGAAATGACAGTATCCGAATTAATCATAGATCCCCAGACAAATACCCCTATAGTGGTATTGAAGGAAAAAGAAGGGGATCGAGTACTGCCCATTTGGATTGGTATTATGGAGGCCACAGCAATAGCAATGGAAATGGAAAACATTCAATTCCCGCGTCCAATGACTCACGACCTTCTGAAAAACATACTTGATCATCTTGATGTCAAAGTTGACAAAATCGAGATCCACGATTTAAAGGATAACACGTACTATGCTTGGATTTACATTAACCATGAAGGACGCACAAGCTCCATTGATGCTCGTCCGAGTGATGCAATAGCTATTGCCCTGAGAACTGGATCTCCTATTTTTGTTCGCGATAAGGTTTTCAGAAAATCGAGTCAACATCAGGAAGAAGTTCAAACACCTATAGTG
>JALXAE010000143.1 GCA_026992355.1 Syntrophobacterales bacterium
TTTGGTAACTCTCTTAAAAAATAGAGGGACAGTTGTTAGCAAGGAAAAAATAATGAAAGAAGTCTGGTATGACGCTGTTGTATCTGATGAGAGCGTTAGAAGCTACATAAAAGAACTGAGAAAAATATTACCTGAAGGTGCAATTACCACATTAAGAGGGAGGGGATATAGATTAAACTAAGTGAAGACACAAAGTTATTTTGGTATGCTGTAATAACCTTTCTATTGAGCCTTGTCCTGTTGTTTGTTGGTGTATTGCTGTATCTTTACCTCAGCCTCCATAGAGAAGAGCCCTTCAGAGTAGTGTTCCAAGACTTTGCAGTAAATCTCGCAACCTGGGAATTGATAGTTGCCATCAGTGGAATTTTTTTATTCTACCGGTTATTTAAAGTCTATGTGAGGCACAAATTCGAAATGCAATCCATATTTAAAATACTCTTTGAGGCTGTGTCCCATAGGTTCGGAAACTATCTCGCAACTCAAAAGGTTAATGTGGAAATAGCTAAAAACTATCAAAGCAAGGACGCTTTAAATCGAATGGAAAGTAGTCTTACAGCAATGGAAAGTGACTTCAAAGAACTTATTCTGGTGCTAAAAAACTTGGAGGAAGAACAGCTACCAAAGGAACAAATAAATGTTGGCACGCTAATCAAGGATTGTATATCACTTATAAGCCATTCAATACACAATCCTCCAATATGCAACATCAAGGGAGCAGACAATCTTACAATCCTATGCGAATTGCTTTTTGCCAAAATTATATTCTCGCTGCTTTTAGACAACGCCATGAGGCATTCCAGAAAAAAGGTGTACATAAGATACGGATATGGGAGAAGCGGGCAGAAATATTGTGTAATATTAAACGATGTATTTCACAACAGTGCAGCTAAAGGCGTTGGATTAGGATTAAAACTGGTTCATCACTTTGCCGGTAGGATGAGCGTGGAGCTGAAAATAAAAAATACCCATTCCTGGTTTTGTTGCCTGCTCATCTGGAAATGACCTAGTTCCTTTTACAATAATAGTTTCGTAAAAAAACCAGGGCTATCTGGAATTACTCTCCAGATAGCCCCCCAAGCACACCAAAAACACCCTCGTCAATTAGACAGCTTAGCTTCTCACAATAAATTTGCTTTCAAGCTGCTCTAGCTTTTTCACAATTCCGCCATATTCCAGCTCGGAATAAGGAAGCATAGCATTACCGAAAAACCCCTGCCTTCTGATTTCGATAGCCTTTTCCGAAATTTTCTCTCTAACGTAATCCCAGAATGGATGATCAAAGGCATCAACTGGAGCCGTAAGCCTGCCCTCATGCACACAGTAAGCAGCACAGGAGACCACAGGAGGCCCATCAAAAAAGGATATTGTAGAATTCTGTCTTACAGGCATGAGAGGTCCGCTGTGGCTACCTCGCATGAACCCAGCAACGTAATGTCCCAGATGAAATGGCGCCAGCACTTCTCCAGTTGCAGGAAAGGCTCCTTGTACCCTTACCAGCATAATTGGATCATCTTTTCCAGTGTATTTACCGGCAATGTTGTGAAGCCTCGTTGTACTTACTGCCACCGCCTGTTCTCCTGTATCACGAGAGTAAATGGCTTCTATTACAAACCTCTCGGGATCCCTCAAAAGAGCCGCAATATCATAGAGCTCTTCAGGGGCATTTAATTCAATTACCTTATCAGCCTCCGTATGTTCCACATCCATTATGACGAACTTAAATCCCTTAAACATCCCTGGGGACAAAATCAAACCTGAGCAATACATTGGATCGGCAAAAGCCAGGTACAACGGAAGGTTGTATGCACCAGGATCTGTTTTGTCGGCTGCAAAAAACAAGAAGGGTTCAGCCGTACGTTCATCAAATTCCATTTCAGCAACAGCAGGTCCAAGACCTTTTACATTTCCGGAAAAGGCATCTTTGAGCAAATCCTGACCGGCTCCGTAGAGTCCCTGATCCTTCGCAACATCTGTAGCTGCCTTGAAAGCGTTCCAGGCAAGTTCATGAACGCTTGCTGATCCTGGCCCCTGAGTATGCGTGCATAAGATCGCTATATCATCCCCTGTAAAACTAACTCGATAATCTATCAATGCACCCTGGTGGTGTTGAGCAATATAGTTCTCTACTGCCTTAAGAACCCGATTGCTCGGTTTGATATGACCTCCCACACTGCCAATATCCGCTTTTATAGCTGTAACAGTAATTTTCATCTGCACATACCTCCTTTTGCAGGGTTAGACACGGAAACCCAACCTAATCTACAATCCCCAAAACAGAAGTTTTGCAGACTTTTACACTACTTATAATCAGATACAAAAAAAATTCAACAATTCTAAACACAAAACAGATAGGGAACTTAAAGGAAGCTAGGACATGTCTCTTTTATCTTCGGAAAAATTTCCAAGGAAGCTTTTTGATAATCCTCAGGAAAGTCAATTTCTATCCATGGAAGGCCGTTAACAGGCACAGCTTCAATAAATAGTTTTTTCGCAACAGCGTCAACAGCAGACGGCACCATCAACTTAAGATTACCTTCATTGATGAACCTTTCAATAGTCTCAAAAATCATTCCCATGCCTACATCGTCAAACTTCAGCAAACCAACATTTTCACCATCTGCATCTTTAAAGGACTTACTTAAAGAAACAACGCGACCATTGCGAACCTTAACCTTCATTTCTTCCTCATTCAGGACAGAATCAAAATCCATAGCCAAAGCGTTAGGGCTGCTGGACTCTATCAAATTTTTTAATATCTCAGGATGAAAGAGAACATCAGAGTTTAAAACAAAACATCCCTTCATTGCATCTCCACGGGCAAGCCATAAGGAATACATACTTGATGTCTCTTCGTAGCGTTCATTGTATATATATTTCACGCTGCGCCCCAGCAAATTTTCCACGAGAATTCCCTTGTAACCGGTCACAACAACGATGTTTTCAACACCATGAGCCCGAAAGACTTTAATCTGTATCTCTATAAGTGTAAGATTTTCGAATGTAAGCATACATTTTGGTTTGTCGATTGTATAAGGAAGAAGCCTAGTACCCTGACCTGCCGCCAAAATTATTGCAGTTGTTGGATACTGGGAAGCACTCACACTATTCCCTTCTTTTTTAATGAGTTATACAACAAATAGGCAAACACTATAGAGCCTGGTCCCCCCAACAAAAGAAACCATTCTATTCGATTGAAAAAAGCCAACACGACCAGCAGATAAGCAAAGTCGCGATTCGCCAGTTTATCAACAAGTTCCTTTTTATCCGTTACAGCAGACAAACTGCTCTCAGAAAACAGTAATCCTTGTGATTTAGGTCCAACATGGGTAACAACAAAAGATAAAATAAACGCTGTTATGCTGCCTACAAGTAAAGCAATCCCAAAGGGAAAGTAGGGAAATAATCCACTCTTTTTAACAGCATTCATGGTAATGGCAACAAAAAGAAACCAATGAACAACATTGTCAGTTATCACATCAAGGTATCCACCCAGTCTACTTTTCTGAAGTTTAAGCCTAGCTAGTTCACCATCGCAGCCGTCCAGTACAGAAGAAAGCAGGAAAAGTATAGTCCCGAATAATACAGATAGATAACTGGCCTTGCTAATGAGATATGCTCCAGAAACACCAATAAAAAAATTGAATACGGTTATCTGATTAGGGTGTATATTATGATGAGCAAGTTTTCTTGTTATGGCTATAGATATTTTTCTATTTATTTTTTTTGTTAACCAACTATCAGTTGGGCTTACCAAATGAGAGTACAAAAAATCCTCAGTACGTTTCACATCGGAAAGAGACTCTATACAGCAAAAAAAGCCTCCCACATTTTTTATTACTTTGAATTTTTGCTGATTGAGCTCCAAATTCAATTCAAGGTCTCCGAGCACAAAACATCTGGAATCTGAATTGCGTAAAATATTGATACAATTCTTTATGCAATTCATATCAAAGAAACAATTGTTTCCAACCAGCAAAAATTTCCCAGGTGTTTCCGAAATCAACCCGTCTAATTCAGTCGTAGGGATAAATTTTAACTTTATGGATAAAATATCTTGATTTCTATCCAACAAACCCTTTAGGTTCAAAGACTTGTTGGAATTATAGGCCACAAAGATCGAATGAATTGAGACTTCCTTTAATATCTCAAGCTGACGCTTGATTAACGGAAGGCCCCCAATGTCGATAACGGATACTGATTCTCCAGTATAACTATCATCCTCAACAATAACTACATTAACCAACCCTAAATCTCCGTATCAAAAAAGGGGCACAAAACGCAGTGCCCCCAATCAACACATTCTATCAGCAAGCGGTGCAGCCACCTTCGTTATTTTCCTCGCTTTTTTCTTGCTTACCGTCTTCCTCTTTTCCGTATTTTCTTACAATTTCTGAGAGCTCTGTTAGTCTATCGTCCACTTTCCTGAAAAAGGTTCCCTCCGGATACGTTCCATCCTCCTGGAGGTCCCCAGCAGGTATCCCAGATAGTATCTCAATTCCCTCCTCAATGCGAGAAATTGGCCAGATATGGAACTTCCCTTCTTCAACCGCCTCTAAAACTTCCTTCTTCAACATCAAATTATTGACATTCTTCTTTGGAATAATAACTCCCTGTTTACCGTTCAATCCCTTATGTTTACAAATCTCAAAAAAGGCCTCTATCTTGCGAGTTACCCCACCCACAGGTTGAATTTCACCTTTCTGACTTACCGATCCTGTAACAGCAATTCCCTGATAAAGGGGAACCCTAGCAATAGCACTCAGGAGAGCATACAATTCCGTACTGGATGCACTGTCACCTTCAACCAGCCCATAACTCTGCTCAAAACATAAGGAAGCCGACATAGATATGGGTTTGTTATGGGCAAATCGCTCTTTAAGGAAATTCGTTAATATTATCACTCCTTTAGTGTGAATCCTTCCGCTCAGTTTGGATTCCCTTTCGATGGCTATTACACCATCTCTCCCAACAGAAACCGTTGCCGTAATTCTGTTTGGTTTGCCAAACTCGTGATCGCCGGTCATTAAAATCGATAGACCATTTACCTGTCCTACTTTCCATCCGTCGGTTTCAACCCAGAAAATGTCTTTAATTAGAAGCTCTTTTACCTTTTCTTCAATTAAATTGGAGCGATAGATTCTTTTTTCTATTGCCTTTTCAACATGTTCAGATTTTATGAAGTCGGAGCTTGCCAGTCTCGCAAAGTAATCCGCTTCTTTGATTAAGTCCCCTATATCACCAATCTCCAGGGAAAACTTCTCTCTGTCTTCTGTTCTTTCCATGCTGTATTCCATAAGACGAGCAAATCCAGTTCGATCTAGATGCAAACACTTATTCTCTCTGCAGAACTGAGCCACCATTTTCGCGCACTTCAGCATGTTTTCATCAGTTCTATTCATTCTGTCATCCAGATGGGCTTTTACCTTAAAAAGCTTCTGGAACTTATCATCATATATGTAGAGAAGTTCATACAAGTAAGGGTCACCAGTAAGAACTATTTTAACATCCAAAGGTATTGGTTCAGGTCTGATAGTTTTGGTACTGAAAAGACCATACAATTCACCTAAGTCTTCTATTCTAATCTTCTTATCCTTTAAAGCTCGTTTCAATGCTTCCCAAGATATGTACCATTTCAAAAGGTCCAATGCCTTCATAATAAGATAGCCACCATTGGCTTTGTGAAGAGCACCTGGTTTAATCATGGTAAAATCTGTAAAAAGGGCTCCGAACCAGGCTTGCCGCTCTATGGTTCCGAAAAGGTTAGGATATGCCGGGTTGGACTCAACGACTACAGGAGCTCCCTTTGTTTCCGAATTATCAATGAACACATTAACAT
>JALXAE010000144.1 GCA_026992355.1 Syntrophobacterales bacterium
AAACGCAATGGGCGACATAATAGATGTGTTTCGTGATGGGAAACCCAGAAGGGTTGAGACTACAAGGGAGATTTCAAAGGTGTTATTTCTTCCCGTGCGTGATGGCTGGGTACTTAAAGGAGACTTTTTAAACGCAGCAGCATTACACCACATAGTAGTCGATAAGCCCTTCTTTAAATGCATAACGGCTGAAGCCAAAGCAAACCTGGTGTATCTGGAAAATGGTGATATCAAGCGAGAAGAGGTCCAACTAGACCCTTATGGTCATTATGAAGGTACTGCGAGAGAAAAACTTGAACTCTTGGTGGCTGACGAAAGCGTAAATGTTAAGAAAGGGGAGGTTGCATCGATAAAAATAAAAGATCTGGTTCTCAAACCTGGGACTGTTGTTGCGCCTCTTGGAGCTACTATGTATGCCATGGGAATAGTGCTCGACGTGTATGGAACAGGAAAACCAAAGAAGATAGAAAATAAGCAAAGAATTACACATGCCCTATTTTTGCCTGTTTTTGATGGCAAAGTTAAGGAGGGGGAAATAATAGGCATATTAAGAATGCATAATGTTGAGGTTACAAAAGCGGATAAGCTAACTAAAGTGCTTGAGAAAATTGCGGATAAATTTTCAATGAGCCCAGGGCAATTTGCAACCAGTTCGGAATGGCCTCATCTATGGCATAAATAGAGATGATTTGATGAGTAAATCGACTTTTATGCAGGATATGTGCTTATGTACATATCCTGCAAGTGTGGGAAAATTCTGGTTTTTTTACCAAGGTGTGTTTATATCGGGACTAAAATAGAAAGATAGCCTTACATTTTTGAATTTCAGTTCATCCTGACCATTAAAACGACCAGCATCCACAGTTATTTATTAATTGCTTTTCGTTTTTTGGTCTTTTTGAGATTATCTCCATGGTTCTTGATGGTTGGCTGTTAATACAAAAAATGTTAAATTTTAGAAGCTTGTTGATGGATGGAGGGGACTGTATTGGCAAGATTTCTATTTTTTGTCTAGGAAATGCCAGATGTTAAGGAGGTGTGCCATGAAGTGTTATTTGAGACTAAATTTTGCCGTAATAGTGGTCTGTGCTTTTTTTCTTTCTATTTGTGGCAGTGTGCCGAATTTGTATGCCGGTAGCAAGATCTTAAAAATTTCTCACCAATTTGCCGAATCCGATGTAAGGCATAAACTGGCAGTGTTATTTAAAGAGAAAGTGGAAAAATTAACCAATGGAGAGCTTAAATTTAGAGTATACCCTGCTGCTTCTCTGTATAAACCGAAGGCTCAATTTGAGGCCTTGAGAAAGGGAACATTAGACTTTTCTGTTTTTCCGTTGGCTTATGCTTCTGGCAAGGTTCCTGAATACGATATTACACTCATGCCCTGTATTATCACAAATGCAAAATCCGGAATGGCTTGGAGAAACAAGGCGATAGGGAAGGAGATTCAGGCTATATCTGAAAAAGCTGGCATAAAAATTCTTATGTGGTTGTGGTATGGGGGAGGTATAGGCAGCAAAGGTAGGCCCATAATACTCCCGCAAGATGTCAAGGGTTTTAAGATGAGGGCGGCTGGTAAAATGTTTGAGTACATGCTTAACAAAGCAGGGGCATCCATTACCAGCATGCCTTCATCCGAGCTCTATACAGCATTGCAGACCGGGGTACTGGATGCTTGTCTTACTTCTTCAACTTCTTTCATTTCTTATAGATTGTACGAGCAACTGGAGTATTTTAATTCCCCAGAAAATTACGCTATCTGGTATATGGCGGAACCTTTTGTTGTAAGCATGAAGACGTGGAAGAAGCTTACCCCAAAGCAGAGGCAAGTCATTGAGAAAGTGTCGCTGGAGCTTGAGAAAAAGGGGATAGAGGATGCTGAAAAAGCTAATGCTCAGGTTGCGCAGATAATGAAAGAACATGGCGTGAAGGTACATGCTATGACCAAGGATGAATGGGAAAAGTGGCGAGACCTTGCGGTAAAAACTTCATGGAAACATTTTGCAAAAAAGGTGAAGGATGGGCAAAAGCTTATTGATATGGCAACAAAGGAATAGCACGTAAATATGAACGACAGGACTGACAATATTCCTCTTCTTTTTCGGTTCATACGTTTTTTAAGCAACATAGCGGGTGTTATTGGTGGTTTGTCCATAATTATTGCAACTTTGTGTATAGCGGAAGGCGTATTTGTTCGTTACGTCTTCCGCCACCCAACAATATGGCAAATAGAGTTGGCTGTTTATATGCTTATCTGCGCTACTTTTATTGGGTCTCCATGGGTGCTTAAAGAACGAGGTCATATTAATATAGAATTAATTTTTTCCAAATTACCCGAACGAACAAAGCTCTATCTCAACTTTTGTACCGCAATTGTAGCTTTCATCTTTTGTGTACTGGTGGCCTGGAAAGGTTGGGCCATGTGGTATGAGGCTTACGAAAACAATTGGGTTTCTGAGTCCTTGTGGAGTATTCCTTTAAAGTATCCCTACCTGATTATACCAATTGGAATGACTCTAACGGCATTACAGTTTATTGAAATTATATATTTTTACTTCAAGAATCTCTCCAGGAACTCACACAAAGAAGAGGAGTAATCTTTTATGTCTCCTGCCGAAATGGGAATAGTAACTGCCTTTTTGGCTGTTTTGTTCCTTTTTAGTGGAATGCCTATAGCCTTTGCGCTTGGTTCTGTATCCGTTTTAATAGCTATTATATTCATTGGTCCTTCTTATTTGGACATGTTGGCTGAGGTTTTATATAGCGGTTCGGATAATTTTGGGCTCCTGGCCATTCCTCTTTTCATTTTTATGGGTATCATTGTGGCTTCAACTAGAGCGGGATCAGATTTGTATGAGTCTTTTCACAAATGGTTTCACAAGGTTCCTGGTGGACTCGGAATGGCTAACATTATATCTTGTGCTGTTTTTGCAGCTTTGACCGGTTCATCGCCGGCTACGGCAGCTGCCATTGGCTCAACAGGCATACCTGAACTGAGAAAACGTGGGTATGACCCATCATTGGCATGTGGCATTATAACTGCGGGTGGTACTCTAGGTATTTTAATTCCTCCAAGTGTTACAATGATTGTCTATGGGATTGCTACCGAAACTTCAATTGGTAAGTTATTTATAGCTGGAGTCTTTCCAGGTATCATGATTACGGTTTTTTTTAGTTTATGGATTTTTTACACATATAGTTTGAAAAAAAGGAAAATGAGTAGTGAAGCATGGGATGAGTTGTATTATGCTCATTATACGTTGAAAGAGAAGTTAAGGGCATCAATCCGTGTTATTCCTTTCCTAATTATTATAGTGCTGATTCTTATTTCTCTCTATGGAGGCTGGGCTACTCCTAGCGAAGCCGCTGGGGTGGGAGCATTCTTAATCATGTTAGTGGCCATGTTGATTTACAAAGCGTATAAACCTGATCAGGTGACGGGTATTCTGAAGCGAACGCTGAAAGAAAGTACAATGATAATGATGATAGTAGTCATGTCCTTCCTTTTTAGTTCCATACTTACAGAGCTTTATATAACTCAGACAATTGCTCACGCCATAGTGAATCTGAAGGTTTCCAGATGGATAATCATGCTGTTTATAAACCTTTTTCTGCTGGTGGTTGGGTGTTTTCTTCCTCCTGTTGCGGCAATTTTAATTCTGGCTCCCATATTACACCCGGTAATCTTGAGTCTGGGATTTGATCCAATATGGTTTGGGGTGATAATGACAGTGAATTTAGAAGTTGGGCTTATAACACCACCAGTAGGTTTAAACCTATATATCGTTCAAGGAATTGCTCCAGATATTCCTATAGATGAGGTCTTAAAGGGTTCCTTGCCTTTCGTTATAATACTTTTGCTTTCCCTTGTGATACTTAGCATTTTTCCACAAATTGCTACGTGGTTACCTCACCACATGATAGCCAAATCCTAATGACCGGGAGGATTGCATGAATGTGGTCAACTTTTTGATTCAGCATGGCAAATCTAATCCTAGCAAGATAGCCATCGATTTTGAGAACGATATTTGGACTTATGGCAAACTTTACCATATGATCAAGAAACATGCGCTCTTACTAAGAAAATTGGGTATTCGAAAGGGCGATCGGGTAGCCTTGCAACTTCCGAAAAGCCTAGACTTCATTTGTCTGCATCTGGGGGTTCAATATATTGGTGCGATTACTTTGCCCCTTAATCCTGGATACTCACCGGAAGAAATCGAGTACTTTTTAAGTGATTCGCAATCTGCGATGTACATTACAAATGGTGAGATTTTTCAGCGTACTAAAAAAAATATAGAAAGACTGGAAGATTTAAAAATTCTTTTGACCGATGATACCAGCCCTACCGGTTTTGAGCCCTTAGGCGTGGAACTGAACAAGTTATCCGAAAGGGATCTGGAGCTTCAGAAGCTTTCCCTAGATGACATATCGGTTATTTGTTATACATCCGGGACAACTGGAAAACCGAAAGGTGCAATGATATCACACAGAAACCTCGTAACTAATATGTTTGCTTTGAAAAAAGTATGGAGATGGACTGAAAATGATGTACTATTACACGTTTTGCCTCTCTTTCATGTACATGGACTTTTCGTTGCCTTGCATGGCGCATTAAATAGTGGGTGTAAGGTTATCATGCACAGGAAGTTTGATCCCGTCATGACGTGGGACGCAATTGAAAGGCATAAATGTACAATGCTTATGGGAGTCCCAACGATATATTACCGTCTTGTCAATACTTGGGAGGAAGTAAAAAGCGACATAAGTTCCATGAGGGTTTTTATATCTGGTTCAGCCCCTTTGCTTGAGAATTTATTCCACCGATTTGAAGAAATTACGGGTCACAGGATTTTGGAGCGCTACGGCATGACGGAGGCTCAGATGATTACTTCAAATCCCTACGAGCCCGAAAGGCGTATTCCAAAAAGTGTTGGCTATCCGCTTCCGGGAGTCCAAATACGTATTGTAGGGCCTGATGCGACTGATGTCAAACCCGGAGATATAGGAGAAGTCTGGGTTAGGGGCGAGAATGTCTTTTTGGGATATTGGAATAATATAGAGAAAACTAAAGAAACGTTCCATGATGGATGGTTAAAGTCCGGGGATCTGGGATATCAGGACCCGGACGATGAGATGAGATTATATCTTGTGGGCAGGGCTAAAGAGTTAATTATAACAGGTGGTTACAATGTTTATCCAAAGGAGGTTGAAAACGTTTTGGAGGAGCACGTTTCTGTGGCTGAAGCGGCCGTTGTAGGAATATATGATCCAGATTTTGGGGAAAAGGTGGTGGCAGCAGTGGTTCTAAAAAATCATGTTTCTGAGTTGGACGAAGAGGAACTCATAAATTATTGTAAAGGCAGACTGGCTTCGTACAAATGTCCCAAAAGAATTTTCCCTATTGAGGGACTTCCAAAAAACGCCATGGGGAAGATACAAAAGACGGAATTAAAAAAGATTCTTGAAAGAAAAATCAAAGTATAACAAACGACAAAAAGCTTGTATTGCAATTGTGGCAAATGTGGGTATGTAGCAGCATACAAGGCACAATGGCTGAGCTCACCTGCTGTTATGAAGTGCAGCGATAAGGTGGTCAAACGCACCTAATTGCTATGCCTTCTTCATTTATTTTTCTTGTCATAGCCTGAATGCGATCCTATTCAAAACCAGATTATTTCGTTGTCTTGCTGTACACTCAATGCCCGATAATTTTATAGTGACCCCCACTTGAGCTGTACCAGTGATAAGAGTTAAGTTGGTGATGTGTAGGATGTTTGGAAAAAGGGGGAGAAGATGGAAGGCAAAGGGGCACAAACTGTTTCTTTCAAGAGG
>JALXAE010000145.1 GCA_026992355.1 Syntrophobacterales bacterium
GAAAGAGATTCTGTTGGAGGTTTGTCCTGCACCCCTTGGTGCAAGACAATGTTATGCTCCTTGAAGATGACAAAATCGAAGACTAATATAGGCGACAATCTTCCCTTTTTTCCAGGTAGTTATGTAATTCTTCTTGCCAAGAACCTTCAATCTCCTCTAAAGATAAATTTCCTCTTTCCAACATTTCCCTGATTTTTCGGTTTCCTATCAAGATATCAATTGGTTGCTGCTCATATTCATACTCATAAGGAGGGTTTTTCCAACTAAAGGATTCCGGATATGTTTTCAACAGATTAGATATGACAAAAAGTCCAAATGAATATGGTTTAAATTTTTTACGGTCAATGACGTGAATTTGAAATCCTCCACATATATTCTCAGCCCATTTGTCAAACATGGGTTCAAAAAATAGAGGTCTTAAAGTCACGCCGTATTTTTCATGGGCTAAGTTCATGAAATCCTTCATGTTAAAGGGATCTATGAAGGGAGCACCAAAAAGCAGAAAAGGCAAGGTGGTTCCTCTACCCTCACTTATATTGGTTCCCTCTAAAAGTACCATGCCGGGATATACAATCGCGGTGTCAATTGTTGGCATATTTGGAGAAGGAAATACCCAGGAAAGTCCCGTCTCATCGTAAAAGAATTGAGAGATCCAGTTTTGCATTTTTACTACATGAAGGTCTAAGTCTAGACCTTTTTCCTTCTTCACCCAGATTGCATATTCACCAACGGTAAGTCCGTGTCTCATGGGAACTTTGTATCTGCCAACGAAAGAAACATGCTCCTCGGAGACAATGTTTCCTTCCACTTCACTGGTTCCGAGGGGATTTGGGCGATCGAGCACAATAACCTTTTTGCCAAGGACGGCAGCTGATTCTAAAGAAAGCCCCATTGTTGTGGTATAGGTATATACTCTCGTACCTACGTCTTGAAGGTCAATGATCAAAACATCAATATCTTTAAGTTGTTCCTCGGTAGGTGTACGTATAGGACCATAAAGACTGTATACGGGAACATTCAGGATGGGATGAATTATATCTTGAGACTCTATCATATTGGCCTGTTTTTCGGAAAAAAAGCCATGCTGGGGGGAAAAAATACATTTAATATTCAATCGGGCTTTTGCCAACTCTTCCGCAACATGACGTAAATTACTCGTTACCGACGCCTGATGACATAAAATTCCTGTTCGAGCCTTAAAGAGCCATTTGGGAATATTATTTAAAAGTACATCACACCCGAGTATAGTTCTGCTATCCATATTAAAAATCCAGCAGTCCTTCAGACTGCAAGTAGTTCACAATGTTCAGTGCTTCATCCAAAGCCCCATCTGCCTGTTTGTTTCCGGCGAATATCATGACTCGGCCGGTAGGAGTCGCAATAACCTGAAATTTTTTATCTTCTACCTGGGAATCGACCAATTCCAGTACCAACCCTTGTTTAACTTCCTGAGTTCTCAAAACCTTATATTTCTGGCTTAATTTTTCCTTTACAGCTTCCAAAAAGAGCTTCCCAGCATAAGCTTTTAAGACCTGCTTCATTTCTGGGAGCCAGTTCTTCACTTTTTTTACAGAGAACGGACTGGCCTCAAATTCAAGATGACCGTCTTTAAAAAAAATTTTCCCATGAACGGTTTCCAGAATAATACCTGAAAATGTATCCACCTGACGAGGCAATTTCCCAGTTTTGGTCTTTACGTATCGCTCCAGGATGCCAAGGATTGCTTTGTTTGGTATCATTTTGAACAAAGTTGGTTCCTTTGCGTGACCAAGAGCAAGAGGCTTACGAACGTTTGAAGCTTCAGCCATTTAGTTTTACCTCCCTATTTTCTTTTAGTCGAAATTCACTGTAAAATAACCGCGGTAAAAAATCTAGTGTTCCTTCCCTCAGGAGTCTGGCGTGATACAAGAATTTATAAAAGAGGTACAAACCATCTTTAGTTCAGAACAAGTAAAATTGGATCTAGAAGATAGAATTGCTTACGGAATTGACGCCAGCAGATTGCAGGGTCTACCGTCTTGTGTGGTGTTCCCTGAGTCAAGTCAGCAAGTTTCTGAAATGCTGCAACTGGCTTCCAGGTATCGTATACCCATCTATCCTAGAGGTGCCGGCAGTGGCATGGTTGGGGGATCAGTTCCGATTGAAGCTGGAGTGGTTGTCTCTTTCGAGCGCATGAACAGGATTATAGAAATTGACGAAAATAATATGTTCTGTATAGTTGAACCCGGTGTTGTTACGGAATACTTACAAAATATTGTATCAAAAAAGGGACTGTTTTACCCGCCGGATCCTTCAAGTTTGAAATTTTCTACCATTGGTGGAAATGTTGCAACCGGAGCAGGTGGACCGCGAGCTGTTAAGTATGGGGTAACTAAGGACTACGTATTGGCCATTGAAGCAGTCCTAGCTTCTGGTGAAATCATTCGGACCGGTAGTATGGCCGTAAAGAGCGTTGTAGGTTATGATCTGACAAAACTTCTGGTTGGATCGGAAGGAACGCTTGCCCTTTTTACAAAAATAGTCCTTCGTTTGATTACATTGCCTGCCCCAACCTCTTTGATGCTTGTGACCTTTTCTGATGCACGTTTTGCTGCAAGAGCGGTTTCTGGAGTTCTTAAGAGTAATCTGGTGCCTTCCGCTATCGAATTCATGGATGAGTTTGTGATTTCCGCAGTTTCGGAATTTGGTTCAATCCGTCTTCCTGAAGATTCCAAAAGCCTGTTGATTTTTGAGATAGATGACATACCGGAAGTAAAACATTTAGTAATCAAACGGATAGAACAGGTTTGCGAGAGCAATAAAGCTTTATCAATCATGATAGCTCACGATGATCATGAAAAAAGCAAAATCTGGAACCTGCGTCGTTCAATATCCCCGGCCCTTGCAAGAATTCGCCGAGGAAAAATAAACGAAGATGTAGCCGTTCCCCGTAACATGTTGCCAGATCTTTTGAAAGTAGTTGAAGATATTTCCCGAAAATATGAAATACCAATACCTGTGTTTGGCCATGCCGGCGATGGGAACCTTCATGTTAATATAATGTATGATCCTGCCGACGATAGAGAGCGGGAAAGTGCGAAGAAAGCTACTAGGGAACTCTTTACGAATGTTTTAGAGTTGCGAGGAACCATTTCGGGTGAACACGGCATAGGTGTGGCTAAGTCGCCTTTTATTGCTATGGAACTGGGAAATGAGCTACTACAATTGATGTGGAGGCTTAAGCTTGCTTTTGACCCGTTAAATATTTTAAATCCTGGCAAGATTTTTATGCCAAACAAAGCATTTATCGGTTAATAGAGTGCTCTGGAGAATTGCCTATGTTAGTATTAAGACAAAAGATTTTGGAAAAAATTTTGCGAGAGGCTTTGAATGCAGTTGATCCAGAAAATGCTGTAAAAAAGTTTGTTAAGAGACATGGAAACACTCTAAGGGTCGGCCACAGGGAATACAATCTTCACGATTTCGGTCGTATATTCGTGATCGGTGCCGGGAAGGCTACTGCTCCCATGGCTTATGCTTTGGAAAATATCCTAGATTATCGCTTAACCTGGGGAGCTATAGTGGTTAAATATGGTTATTCAATGGATCTTGATAAAATCGAAGCTTTTGAAGCAGGACACCCTATACCAGATCAAAATGGACTCACGGGAACAAACAAGATAATTGCTCACCTTAATAACCTTCAGCAAATGGATCTCGTTTTGTGTGCTTTTTCCGGAGGCGGGAGCGCTTTGTTTGTGTCTCCTATCGAAGGGATTAACCTGGAAGACAAACAAAGCACAACGGACGTTCTTTTAAAGGTTGGCGCCCCGATAGAAGCGGTAAACGCTGTAAGGAAACATCTTTCGAGAGTAAAGGGGGGACGCCTTGCCAAGCATTTACAGCCGGCTCATGTAGTAACTCTTCTTTTGTCCGATGTGGTTGGCGACAGGCTGGATGTGATTGCCTCTGGACCGACTGTTCCAGATCCAACCACTTATACTGATTGTTTTAGAATCTTGCGAGAATATAATGCGTGGAACTTTTTGCCAATCTCAGTGAGAAAAGTTTTTGAAGAAGGTGTTGCCAACATGATACCAGAAACGCCGAAGCCTGGGGATCTCCTTTTTGATAAAGTATACAATATCATTGTTGCCAATAACCGTATTGCTCTTGAGGCAGCACAGGATTGTGCGTCAAGTCATGGCTACAAACCCGTAATAATTACATCCAGACTTCAGGGAGAAGCCAGGGAGGTGGCTAAGGTAATTGGAGCAATAATAGAGGAAGTACGATCAGGAAAAGGGGTTATTAATCCTCCAGCTTGTGTACTTTTTGGCGGAGAAACTACTGTAACAATAAAAGGATCGGGCAAAGGAGGCAGAAATCAGGAGTTAGCTCTTGCGCTTTCAATCCATTTAAAGGATTTACCTGATTGGTCGGGATTTGTTGTGGGAACCGACGGAACAGATGGGCCTACTGATGCAGCAGGTGCATGGATCGACTCAAATACATGGAAGATGGCTCTTCAGCATGGTCTAGATCCCCACGCCTACCTGTCAAACAATGATTCTTATACATTCTTTGAACAGTTGAACTCGCTAGTAAAAACTGGACCCACCAGAACGAATGTAATGGACATAGTTTGCGTTCTCGTTCACTAAAAACAGATTACATGTGGAGTAAATCGTGGTTATTAGAACCAGAAAGACAAAAATAGTAGCAACCATTGGTCCTGCTACCGCCTATCCTGAAAAGATTAAAAGTTTGATAAGGGCGGGAGTAAATGTATTTAGATTAAACTTTTCACATGGAGATCACGAATTCCATGGACAGGTCATTGATTTCATAAGGGAGATAGAAGCCAGTGAAAATTGCTGTGTGGGTATCCTTCAGGATTTAAGCGGTCCCAAGATCCGTTTAGGATATCTTCCCGAGGAGGAAATCCTGCTAGAGACCGGTTCAACCGTTTTTTTGGTTCCGTCTTCCA
The DNA here is from genome assembly GCA_026992355.1 of Syntrophobacterales bacterium. Classification (GTDB taxonomy): domain Bacteria; phylum Desulfobacterota; class Syntrophobacteria; order Syntrophobacterales; family Thermodesulforhabdaceae; genus JALXAE01. The sequence continues at coordinate 4,970 of JALXAE010000145.1, forward strand.
CTAGCAAATCTCGAGATGTTCTGCCCATTGATTATGAATATCTTCTGGACGATGTTTCAGAAGGGGATAGAATTCTTGTATCTGATGGGACAATAGAGCTTGTTGTTACGAAGAAAGCAGACTCCAAGCTTGTGGCCACTGTCGTTGTCGGAGGAACAGTTAGGTCTCATAAAGGTGTAAATTTGCCCTCCGGAGGGTTCAAACTTAAGGCCTTTACGGAAAAAGATGAAGCAGATCTGGATTTTGGCCTGAAAAAGGGCATCGATTTTGTTGCAATGTCCTTTGTACGTCACGAAAAAGACGTTATTCCAGTGCTGGAACGCATAAATTCCTCAGAAAACCGTCCATTTCTTATTGCAAAAATTGAAAAACCTCAGGCTGTAGAGAGACTGAACAGTATTTTAGAAGTTGTTGACGGCGTTATGGTAGCCCGTGGTGATCTTGGCGTCGAAATGTCTCTTGAGAAGATACCTATATCGCAAAAGATGATAATAAGATCGGCTATAAGCAAGGCCAAGCCTGTGATTACGGCAACTCAGATGCTGCGCAGTATGACCACAAATCCGAGGCCAACGAGAGCGGAAACTACCGATGTGGCAAATGCCATATTTGACGGTACAGATGCCCTTATGCTTTCAGAGGAAACTGCTACTGGAAGGTATCCTGTCGAAACAGTAATGGCTATGGATAAAATAGCGAGGGAAGCCGAGAAGCACCTTGATGAGTTTTTTAGAAGACCTGAAGCCCATTTGCATATGAACTCCATCGAAGAGGCTATAGGTTGGTCTGCCTGGATGTTAGCTAATGAACTTCAAACGGTAGCTATTGTCGCATCTACTGATCTTGGAACAACGGCAAGACTGGTGTCCAGATTTCGACCGAGAACTCCCATAATCGCCATAACTCATAAGATAAGTACATACAGGCAGCTATCTCTGTCGTGGGGCGTAGTTCCCGTTTTAACCGGCAAATTTAAGGATACCGACGACATGTTCAGTGTTGCCAGAAAAATGGTGGAAGATACTGGCATAGCAAGAAAAGGAGACAACATTGTTATCACTGCTGGGGTTCCTGTAGGGGTTAGTGGTACAACAAACGTGGTGAAAGTGGTTAAAGTATAGAAGCAATTTTTGCTTCTTTCCATGGGATTGAAAAACGCCAACAAAAAGAGGTTAAGAACTGTTGACATCACTACTTAAGACAAAATAGGATGTACCCTTTTTTCAAAATGGACACAGGTTAGGAGGTAAACAGGTGGGATTTTTAATTTCATTGGGAGGTAAAGGCGGTACTGGCAAAACAACTGTAGGAGGCCTTCTTATTCGTTACATGTTGAAAAATGGCATGAAACCCATTCTGGCAATAGATGCTGATCCGAACACAAATCTGAACGATGTTCTTGGAGTAAAGATATCAACCACATTGTCTGATGCCCGGGAAAAAATGAAAAAGGATGTTCCCACTGGCATGACAAAAGACATTTTCATGCAGATTCAGATGGAGGAAGCTCTGGTCGAGTCTGACGGTTTCGATCTTATTGCCATGGGTCGTCCGGAAGGACCAGGGTGCTACTGTGCTGCCAATAGCATTCTTACGGAACTTTTAGATAAGCTTATGCATAACTATCCTTATCTTGTAATAGATAATGAAGCCGGAATGGAACATTTCAGTCGGCTTACTCAAAAGGATATTGATCTTTTGTTTCTCGTCTCGGATCCCAGTAAAAGAGGGCTTACGGCAGCCTGCAGAATTGCTCAGCTTGTCGATGATTTGCCCATCAAGGTAGGCGCGAAATATCTAATAGTCAATCAAGTTCAGAGGTTGCCTGATAAATGGCCAGAAGATGTCCAGAAGATATTTAAAGAAAATATAGTAACCTTTCCGGCAGATCCCTTGATTTCCCAGTTTGATCTTGAAGGAAAACCAACCTTTGAGTTGCCAGAGGATGCTCCTATTGTTCAAGCAAGCGAGGAATTTTTCAGTAAAGTGCTAAATCGTGGGGGGAAGTAATAATGATAAAAATTAGGAGAGCTTTGATCAGCGTTACGGACAAAACAGGGCTTCCTGAATTTGGAAGAATGCTTCAGAACTTTGGGGTTCATATCCTGTCCACGGGTGGAACTGCCAGGGTGCTGAGGGAAAATGGCGTTGATATAACGGACGTGTCCGATTATACAGGCTTTCCGGAAATTTTAGATGGAAGGGTTAAAACCCTCCATCCCAAGATTCATGGGGGCATACTTGGTATCAGGGACAATAGGGAACATGTAGAGGTCATGAAGAATCACAATATTGAGCCTATTGATATGGTGGTAGTAAATCTTTATGCCTTTGAAGATACAGTTGCTAAAGCTGATTGCACTTTAGATGAAGCCATAGAAAATATTGATATTGGAGGCCCGACCCTTATAAGAGCCGCAGCAAAAAATTTCAAATATGTCGTGGTTGTTACCAGTCCTGATGATTATCATCTCGTTTCCGATGAAATGAAACGACTGGATGGCCATGTATCAAGGGAAATAAGCTTCACGTTAGCTAAGAAGGCCTTTTGCCGTACATGCGAATATGACAGAGCAATATGCGAATATCTTGAAAAACAAAAAATCTGAAGGAGTCAAAGCGCCTATGAAGATTCTTGTTGTTGGAAGTGGTGGAAGAGACCACGCGATAGCATGGAAGTTTGCTCAGAGTCCTAGAGTAAAAAAGGTTTTTGTTGCGCACGGCAATGCCGGGATATCTCAAGTGGCTGAATGCGTTGATGCCAGAACAATTGAGGAAATGGCGGATTTCGCCGAGAAAGAGAAGATCGATTTGACCTTTGTGGGACCTGAAAAACCTCTTTCAGCTGGTATAGTGGATCTCTTCAATTCCAAGAGCATTCCGATAATAGGTCCGGACAAGCGAACCAGTAGGCTGGAGTCCAGCAAATGCGATACCAAGGTTTTGCTCAGAGAACTGGGAATTCCGGTTCCAGAATTTGCTGTGTTTGATGATCCTGAAAGGGCAAGAGAATATGTACGGAGCGTGGGATATCAGGTGGTGGTAAAAGCTGATGGATTGGCTGCTGGAAAGGGATCCCTTGTTTGTTCTAATGTTGAAGAAGCCGAAGAAGCAATACATTTAATTATGGAAAAACGTATTTTTGGTGATTCAGGTAATCGAGTTGACATCGAAAAAAGGCTTTTCGGGCGAGAACTTTCCTTTTTTTGTTTTACCGATGGTTACACTGTTCTTCCCATGGTTGCGGCGCAGGATTACAAGAGAGCCAGAGACAATGATGAAGGCAAAAACACGGGCGGGATGGGCTCATATAGTCCACATCCGTGGCTTACTGACGAACTTACTGAAAAGATAATGTCGCGGGTTGCTCGACCGTTAATTGAAGGCATAAGGCAAAAAGAGAAAATGATTTATAAGGGGGTCCTTTATCTGGGACTTATGCTTGTAGAAGAAGAAGGTGACATTACTCCTTATGTGCTTGAAATAAATATAAGGCTAGGAGATCCGGAAGCCCAGGTGATACTCCCACGCCTTAACACGGACATTGTGGACGTATGTGAGAAGATATTAGAGGGACAGCTCCATGAAATAAAGCTTGAATGGGATCCAGATTATCGCCTGTGTTTAATCGCCGTGAGTGGGCGATGTAAAGGGAAGAAGGGTTGGTACAAGGGGTATCCTGAAAGATACAGAATAGGAGTTCCCATTTTCGGTTTGGAAAATATCGATCCTTCCTGCTTGGTGTTTCACTCGGGTACAGGTTTTAACGAATCTGGGCAATTTATAACAACAGGGGGACGGGTATTCGGTATTGTAAGCAGAGGAAAAACTCTTCAAGAAGCGAGAGAGGTTGCTTACAGAGAAATGAAAAAGGTATCTTTTGAGGGAATGTATTACCGTAGTGATATAGGTCTCGAGTAAACAGAGGTTTAAAAAATGAATAGTCCAGTAGTTTCTGTAGTGATGGGCAGTAAATCTGACTGGGAAATAATGAGAGAAGCTTTAGGTGTTTTAAAAAAATTTGAGGTTCCGACAGAAACAAGAGTTCTTTCCGCTCACAGAGTTCCTGATATTGTTGCTGATTTTGCAAGACAAGCTGAAAAACGAGGAATTAAAGTAATAATTGCGGGAGCCGGATGGGCAGCTCATCTTGCCGGTGCAATAGCAGCCAATACAACAATTCCTGTTATTGGGGTACCCATAGATTCGTCTCCTCTTAATGGTTGGGATGCCCTATTGTCCACTGTGCAAATGCCGCCAGGAATACCAGTTGCAACAGTGTCTGTAGGCAAGGGTGGTGCCCAAAATGCAGCTTATCTTGCAGTTCAAATGCTTGCTTTAGCCAATGAAGAATTACAAAAAAAATTGAGGGATTTTAGAGAAGAAACAAAGAGCAAGGTTCTGAAAGACGACAGGGAAGTTCAAGGCCGCGAATGACTGTGAAGGTTTTTCAAATAAACGAGGAAAAATCGGACATTAAAAAATATGAATCTGAATGGAGGAGGATGCTTATAGGGGGTATGGTTTTTCTATACCCAACAGAAACCATTTACGGCCTCGGAACACCACCTTTTAACAGTGAAAATGTTTTGAAAATCTTCAAAGTTAAAGACAGGCCCGCGACTAAACCATTGCCCCTTATTGCTGATAGCATGGAAGCGGTAAAAAGAGCCTGGGTGGATGATGTACCTGAATGGCTAAATGATATAGCCGAACGTTTCTGGCCTGGGCCTCTTACAATAATTTATAAGGCTTCTTCGGAAATATCACCGTATGTTCATGCAGGAAGTTGTAAAGTAGGTGTAAGGATATCTTCTCATCATATAGCTAAAACCCTAGCCAGACTCGCAGGAGGATTAATCATAGCTACAAGTGCAAATTTGTCAGGAAAGAATCCCATTATTGATGTTTCTCAAGCTGATGAAAAAATACTAGAAAGAGTTGATGTAATCGTTGACTCCGGTCCTTTAAAATATGGCATGCCATCAACAGTAATAGATTGTACCCAGAGCCCCCCCATCTTGATTCGCCAGGGAGCTATTCCTTTTGAAAGCATAATAAAGGCCGCGTAAAGACAATGAAAATTCTGCTGCTAACTTTCGCAGGTTTATATGTTCTTTTACTTTTTGTTGTACACATTTCTTTCTATTCTGCCGGGAGGAAGAAAAAAGGGGTAAAATCTATAATTCTCACAGGAGGTGGTACAGGAGGACATGTTTATCCTCTTCTTGCTATATATGAAGAAATAAGGAGCAGATATCCTGAATATAATTTTTCCTATATTGGCATAAAAGGAAAAGCGGAAGCAAAAATAATTCCGAGAGAAAACATTGATTTGTACTTTACGGTATCCACCGGTTACCCAGGATTTCGAAATTTTCCAGCTTTTTTAAGATTTTTCATAATTGTAACCATTGGAAGCCTGAAGTGTTTCTATTTGTTAATAAAACTAAAACCAAATTGTTTAATATCTACTGGAGGTTATGTAAGTGCACCGGCTTTGATTGCCGCTATTGTCCTGCGTACTTTCTTTCGCATAAAAATTAAAATATTTATTCACGAACAAAATACAATACCGGGACAGCTTAATCGAATATTTGGCGGATGGGCAGATTGTGTTTTCGTGAGTTTCAAAGAAACTATCAGTTTTTTCCCAAAAAATGGTATCTTCACAGGTTATCCTGTCAGACCCAAAATATTTACATCTGAGCTTGATTTAGACCAGGAGCTAAAAAACAAAATATCCAAAGATAAGAAAGTTGTCTTTATTTTTGGCGGATCTCAAGGGGCTCGTACAATAAACCGAGCTTTAGTTGATGCTTTGCCCTATTTATTTCCTTATAGAAAAAAACTTTTCATCATTCACGGTATGGGGCTTGCGAAATCCAGGATATACAATGCATATGCCGATACTATGGATAGACTTTCACGGCTGGACAAAGAAGTCCGTAAGGAACTCTCCTCTTTTTATTATGCCAGGGATTATTTCCATAACATTGGGGCAATTTACAAGAGATCACATCTGATTGTGTGTAGGAGTGGAGCGGGGACTATAAACGAAATTGCTGCTCTTGGTAAACCATCTGTGCTTATCCCAAAGGGAGGTTTGCCTGGGGATCATCAGGTTATGAATGCCAGAGCAATGAAAAAAGCAGGAGCGGCTCACATAATTTACGAGGACATAAAAAGGGACAAAAAGGGCGAAATTATCGAATTTATTGATGGTCAGGTGTTGGCAAGAACTATCATCAGCATTCTTCAGGATTCAAGTATGCTATCTACCATGTCTCTTGCCGCAAGATCTTTCTTCAAGGGTGATGCCGCCAAAAAAATAGTTGATTGTATTGAATCGTCGCAAAAAGCTCAGGAACTGCAACAATCATCTCTAAAAGTTGCGGATAGTCATGCCAGTCTGGTGTTGCCACCCAGAGGTGCAGTTATAAATAAGCTGAAACAAATATACGAGGAAAATCCTTCAACATACAACCCGGCTCAAATCCTGTCGGATGACGAAATAGACTATTATAGGTATAAAGCGACAAGACTTTTGTACAACCCTGAATGGCCCATAAGAAATGTTGGGGTAAAGCTTTGTGGGTATATGGTACACAGGGACAAACTATCGGAACTTATCAGAATGATTACTGATAGAACTCCGGTTTCCCTCTGGTTAAGATTGCTGGGAGGAGATTTTGTTGAGGTAGGTTTTATTCGTAGAAACGCAATACATTCAATTGTCATAATGGATGTTTTCGATAAAGATGTAGAGCACGCTCTCGAAAAAGCAATAGATGATCCGTATTACGAGGTAAGATCAGAAGCATGTAGGGCTCTCAGACATTTCTCAAGCCATGTAGCCGGGAAAGATAAATGGCTTAATAAACTTCTGGAGAAACTGGAAGATCCGTCCTTTGAAGTGGTTTATGAAGCTGCCATTACCCTGGGTCACATAGGTATCGACAGGAGAGCTTTTGAACCGCTCCTTCAGCTAGGTACCCACCATTCATGGCAAATAAGACATGCTGCTCTGCTAGGAATTTTGAAACTTCTGGAAAGACATGTTCTGTTCCCATCGCCTTCAGTAGCTGAACAAATTAGCGGTTTTGTTCTGACTTCCACTGACTTCCAGCCCGTTTTTCACATAAAGGAAACTTACAGGAAAATCCTTGAGCTTTGCACGGCGGAGACTTAGCTGGCCAGTGTCTAGCAAGGAGGTTGCGTTGTAATGTTTTATTTCATAGGTAAATTTCTTTATCAGCATTATGATATTTTTTCATATTTCAGGCTGGTGAACTATATCAGCTTCAGGGCTATCATGGCTGCTTTGACTGCAGTGATTTTCGTTTTTTTATGCAGTCGTCCTTTTATAATGCTTTTGCATAAGAAAAGAATCAGGGATCAAGCGAGAGACACTGGTTTGAAGTCAATCAGCGATAAAAGTGGTACTCCAACTATGGGAGGGCTCTTAATTATAGGAGGAGTATTGTTCTCTATGTTTTTGTGGGGAAACTGGAAAAGCCCCTTTTTGCTGAGCACTTTGAGTGCAACTTTGTGGTTTGGAATGTTGGGATTTGCTGACGATTTGAAAAAAATAAGAAAAAAAAGCGGAGACAAGGGTCTTTCCGAGAAAACCAAGCTTATATTTCAAGCAGTCTATGCTGTAGCTTTTGGCTACTGGGTAACGAGTAAAATAAGTCCTTTGGGTAAACATGCCCTCGAATTTTACATACCATTTGTAAAATATCCGATATTTCATCTTCCGAATTTTGTTTATGTAGTTTTTTTATTCCTGTTTATTCTGTTTGTTGCTAACTCGGTTAATTTGACTGATGGTCTGGATGGACTGGCAATTACATCTTCTTTGTTTGTTATTGGGATATTGGGGATTTTTGCCTACATTTTGGGAAACAAAATATATGCAAATTATCTTTACTATCCATACCTTACCGGATCTGGAGAGCTTATGATAGTTTGTGCATCATTTGTGGGCGCAGGACTGGGATTTTTATGGTATAATGCCTATCCAGCTCAGATTTTTATGGGTGATACTGGTTCCCTTGCTATAGGTGCGACCATTGCGACTATGTGCATCATGTTGAAACAGGAAATGGTGTTTCCCATAGCTGGAGGTCTTTTCGTAGCCGAAGCATTAACCAGTCAAATTCAGGACAAAATAGGCGTAAGACTTGTTGGAAAGAGAATATTTTACAGAGCACCCTTGCATCATTCTCTGCAATACAAAGGGCTTGCTGAACCCAAGGTTGTTACTAGATTGTCAATTCTTTCGGGAATTTTGGCCATACTTGCTCTTGCAACTATTAAAATACGATGAAAGCATTTGAACTAATTAAACAAAAATCTTATGAGATCGAACATGCAGGTGAAAAATGGCAGGTTATCCAGGATGCCGATATACTTGACCTGGCAGAGAAACTCAGGCTTCCACCCAGTAAAGTTGCTTATTTGTCTACATCTGCTAATGTTCTGCCTCTTAGGTATCTTAAAAATATAGGTACTATAACTATTAAACAACAGGCAATACTGTGTGATACAAAAATTCTGGTAGCTGGTTGTGGCGGCCTCGGGGGGACGTTAATTCATCTTGCACTTAGGATCGGATTTGGAACCATACGTTGCGTGGATCCAGACAGGTTCGAAGCAGCAAATGCCAATAGGCAGTGGTTTCATTTCTCTGGGTACGAAGGCATGCCAAAGGTTGATGCCATTGCCAAGGAATCTAAAAAGATTAATCCTCTTGTTACTGTGGAGCCGGTAAGAGGAAAATTAAATCTCCAGCACCTAAAAGGCATTCAGATAGTTCTTGACGGTTTAGACAACCCAAGCGACAGGTTAGATTTAGACGGGTGGTGTAAAGAAAGAAAGATCCCCTTTGTTCATGGGGCTGTTAGGGGAATATGGGGACAGATTCACACCATTTTGCCTGATGCAGAGTCGAGATTAGAGGCAATTTATTCGAACTTGTCAGATAATAGACAACAAGGAAAGGATAGTTCGTTAGAAGAAAAATACGGAATTCTAGCTCATACTGTAACCCTTGTTGCATCTCTACAGATTTCGGAAGCAGTAAAATTAGCTTTAGGATTTCCACCCTCTTTTTCGAAACATCTCCTGTATATAGATCTTGAACAAGCGGTATTTCTCAAGGTTCCTTTGGATTCAATTACATAAGAAAATTATGGTTGCTCATTTTTGATCATAAAAGCAGGGTAGCTCTCTTGACTAAATTAAATGGTTGTTAATAATTGCTTGGCAGCGTCAACCGACAACGGATGGGAGATAATAAAATGTACGCTGTTGGCAAAGTTTGCAATTACACAGGGCCTTTTTCGAACCGTAATAGAGATTTTATTCCTTTAACAATACGATGTTACTTGGACTCTTACAGTGTTTCTTCCACAAGGTATTTTTTCGCAATAAACGTTTTAGTCTTAATGGTATTGATCTGTTTTTTAATCCTTCCTTGTTCCTCTCGAGGTGCTACAGATGCAGAGGTTTTGATAGGTTTGAACATTCCTTTAACTGGCCCGTATGCTCTTCAAGGCAAGGACCAGTTGAAAGCTTACAAGCTTGCTCAAGAGCAAATAAATGCTCGTGGAGGGATTCTTGGGCGAAAAATTCGTTATCTTTACGCTGACAGTAAAAGTAATCCCAAGGTTTCGGTTGAAAATGTTAAGAAGTTTATAGCTCAGAATGTGGATATGGTAACTGGAGGGTCATCTAGCGGCGTAGCCATAGCCGTTAGTCGTCTTTGCCAAAAAGAGAAAAAACTATTTCTAGCTACACTTACCTACTCTAATGATGTTACGGGAAAAGACGCCCACAGGTATACATTTAGAGAGACCTACAATGCATGGATGGCTGCAAAGGCACTTGCAACCTATCTAAACGAAAAGTTCTCTGGTATGCGGTATTTTTATATCACGGCCGATTACACATGGGGTTGGACAACAAGGGATTCGATTAAAAAGTTTACTAAAACGGAATCTGCGCCTGACAAACTTGTCCCACTAGGAAGCTCACGTCCCTTGTACGGTAAGGCGATAAAAGAAGCTCTTAAAGCTGGGACAGACGTCTTGGTGCTGGTTTTATTTGGTAGAGACATGATTTACGCTATGCAGGAGTGTCTGGAGATAGGATGTCAAAACCAGGTTAGACAAATAGTAGTTCCAAATTTGGAACTTCATATGGCAATCGGGAAGAACCCGCCATACACGGCTGATGTAATAGGTGCCGTGCCCTGGTATTGGGAAATCCCATATTTGTATGGGTTTGAGAGAGGCAAGAGATTCGTGGAAGATTATAAAAAGAGATGGGGAAAGATGCCGGGGTCGGGCGGCGCCACTGCTTATACAAATATAATGCTTTACAAATGGGCTGTTGAAAGGACAAGATCCTTCGATCCAAAAAAAATAATCCCGACTCTGGAAAATTTTTCTTTCACTCTGTTGAAGGATCGCGAAACCATAAGAGGCTACGATCATCAAACTCTCCAAACTGTCTATTTAGTTAGGGGAAAATCAAAGTGTAAAAACATGTGGGACGTTTTTGAGGTGCTTCGTTCTTTTCCGGCGGATTTTGTAGCGCCTACTCCCGAAGAAAACCCTGTTAGACTTGAGCCTTTAGAATAGATAAACGACGGAGGTACGTCAGTGCCTGGACAGAGCAATTCCATCTCTTCGAGGTCTCCTGAAGGTAGATGTGTTGATGAAATAAAACTTCCAAACGGCCTTTTGATAAGATTTTTAGATAACTCGCGAAGAGTTGTTGGCGACCGGTGGTATGTCTGCCTTATAATTGAAGTTCCCATACCAGTTAAGCATGAATACTTTGCTGGGGAAAGCAATCCAAAAGAAGCTTACACAAAATTCGTGCACAAATTTGGTAATGTTTATTATTTCAGATACAAGAAGGAAAGAAATTTCATTGATGAAAAGAACGTAGAAAAACTTTTGGAACAACTCAAAGACGATTTTTTAAAAACCAACTTGAACTACCTGGGAAACGAACAGTTTGCCAAGATGAGTATAAAAAAGGCAATGAAAGATTTAGATGAAAAGGAAAAACTTGAGCGGCTTCATCAAGAAGCTATAAAACAGGCAGACTTGGCATAAGTATTTTCAAAATCAGATAGTATCGGTAAGGAGGAATGAGGAGAAATTATGAAAGTTGACAAACAAATCAGTGAATATTCCAATATCGATTGTTTAGTGGTTGTGGCATTTGAAGACGAAACAAGTCAGATCGAAAACGCAGCTTGGTCGAAGACTCATCTCAGCAATCTCTTGAGATCTCCAGCGTGGAAAGAGTTCGGTGGAAAAAGAAGCCAAATTATAACCACCTACACTTCTGAAAATGATTTTTATAAGAAAGTAATCCTTGCCGGTCTTGGAAAAAGAGACAAGTTCAATCGAGATACCTGGTATTCTGTTTGTGCCAAAGTTTTTAATGTCGTAAAAGAGCAAGGGAGTAAAAATATTGCTATTCCCCATCCTGTATTGAAAGTCCTATTCGAGAGCAGTCATTGGTATCTGAGAGAATTTTTATTCACGGGATGGTCTGTTTTGTATGAGCTCAAAAAGTACAAAAGCCAGACGGATGAAGATGAACATGTAACTTTAGATGAAATTTATGTTCTACTTGAGGACAAACCAACAGGGGCAATAATTGATGTTTTTTCGTACATAGAGGATCTTATTGAGGGTGTGGGACATGCAAGAGAACTGATTGCCAGCCCTTCGAATGATGTAACTCCCAGACGGTTTGCTGAAGAAGCCCAGAAAATAGCTCAAAATTATGATCTTAATTTTTCCTTGATCACTTTGGAAGAAGCTCGCCAGAAGGGAATGGGGGCCTTTGTGGCCGTTGCTCAAGGAAGTGCAAATGAGGGTTGTATTGTTATCTTGGAGTATTGTCCAAAAGGGCTCGAAAATGAGCAACCTGTCGTTTTTGTCGGCAAGGGTATAACTTTTGATACGGGTGGAATTTCATTAAAACCATCCCAAAAAATGGATTTAATGAAACATGATATGGCCGGTGCAGCTGCCGTTTTAGGGACGATGGAAATTATTGGAAAGATGAAACCGCCCCGACGTGTTGTTGGAGTTATGCCTCTGGCAGAAAACATGCCCGATGGCAAGGCTTACAGACCTGGAGATGTTGTTCGTTCGCTGTCGGGAAAGACCATAGAGGTTGTGAATACGGATGCTGAAGGTCGCCTCATCCTGTGTGATGCTCTGGCGTATGTTGTGGAAAATTATAATCCCCAGTTGATTGTCGATATAGCTACTTTGACCGGAGCCTGTATAATTGCTCTGGGCGATAGAGTGGCCGGCATAATGGGAAATGACCTTAAAGTGGTTAGTGAAATCCAAAAACTGGCTGAAGATGTGGGAGAAAAAATGTGGCCATTGCCCTTGTGGGACTTCTACTTCGATGATTTAAAAAGTGATATTGCTGATATTAAAAATGTGGGTAACAGAAGCGCCGGAACTATCATTGGGGGAATGTTTCTTAAACAATTTGTGCCTGATAACGTTCAATGGGTGCACATAGACATAGCCGGGCCAGCATGGGCAGAGAAACCGTGGTTTCATATGCCTAAAGGAGCTACCGGCTTCGGCATAAGAACATTTTTAGAAATAACGAGAAAATTGAAATTTTAACTAAAAGCTTTGTCATGAAGCCCGACGAAAAAGTTAGTAAAATCATAGAGAAATTAAAAGGAGTATATCCAGAGCCAAAACTTGCATTACATTACTCAAATCCTTTTCAATTGCTAGTGGCTGTTATACTTTCGGCTCAATGCACAGATGAGCGAGTTAACCAGGTGACCAGAGAACTTTTTAGGAAGGTAAAAAATCCTCAGGATTTGATTAACATTCCCCTAGAAGAACTTGAAGAACTCATAAAACCCACTGGTTATTACCGGCAAAAGGCAAAAAATCTTAAGGCTTGCTGTGAAAGATTGGCTGAAGAGTATGGTAATGCCATTCCCAAAAGCATTGAACACCTTACGAAACTTCCAGGCGTTGGACGAAAGACTGCCGCTATGGTATTGGGGAATGCCTTTGGGGTTAATGAGGGAATTGCGGTTGATACCCATGTAAAACGTTTGTCTCAACGACTGGGATTGAGCACTTCAAAAACACCTGAAAAAATCGAAAAAGAATTAATGCAAATGGTGCCTCAAGATTTGTGGACATGGCTAAGTAATGCAATGATACTCCATGGAAGGCATATTTGCCGGGCGAGAAATCCGCGATGTAGCCAATGTCCATTGACGGATTATTGTGACTATTTTCTCAACAAGTGAGCTCGTGGGGCCTATTACTATATTACTCCACTACCCAAGCTACCTAATACACAAGATTTAACCATTCATTTACCTTGTCCTTTTATGTACATTTTTAGTGAAAATTCTTGACATTAAAAATCAGATTTTCTTAAGTTAAACACGTTGTCCAGATAGCCTCCCCCAACCTGCCCCCATGACAATGAGGACAAGCTGGAGGAAGGCTTGGTGAATGAAGCAATGTATTTGGAATTTATTCGCCGAGCTACTCAGAGCTAGCAATTTATGAGTTAATATTAAAAGGTAAATTTAATTTTTGTCGAAATGGTTATGTTTTTTGTAAAGGTTTTTGCGTTGGGGCAAGGTTCATTTGATTACCATCATGGATTTAGTTAATCCATCTATTTTTCTTTCCAGAGCTATAGCCTGAAAGTTCGATATTCAAACCACATAAATGGGTGGGAAGAAAATGAAGCAAAAAAGGGTAAGACGAAAGGGCAGAATACGGTCTTTAATTACCAGTGTTCCTGAACTTACTGTACTTATAATGCTGATAGTTGGCGGCTATTTAATAATGGGGATTTTCTCCAGGGTACAGAGTACGCCGGCACTTAGTGCCACTTCAATTTGGCTTATTATAGTGGGTTCGTTCCTCATAAGCACAGCTATTGCTATTTTGGCTGTTATTGGTGGTATTGGAGGAGGAGTAATTTTTACGCCAATAATGTTGGG
>JALXAE010000146.1:0-1311 GCA_026992355.1 Syntrophobacterales bacterium
TATCTCCACATCGAAATGGTAATAGCCGTCAATGGTCGTCCCGTCTGGCTCAAAGATAATTATACTTTCCGCTGTATCCCTGTGTATGATCTTGTCATCTGGGGTGGCGATATCGAGGCTCAAAAGCTCCTTTTCCCCAAGGTTCGGGGCCTCGATCTGAAGAATGCCTCCTGAAACCTCAAACATGAGCCTTCCCTTCTCAGAAGTGTTTACCCCTGCCCATACGAAATGGCTCTTTAAATTCATCAAGCAAATTAAACCTAAAAAAGCTACAAACCCCCAAAACGAAATGTTTTTAGCTACTCTCATGGCTTCTCCTCCTTTTTTGTTTTCAGTGTTGAAAGAATACCCCTTGTTAAAAGAGCCTCAATAATACATTTTTGAAAACTCTATAAATTTGCCATAAAGAGTTTGTGCCCTACTTATGACTTTTTTTATCTTTTGTTCATTTAAGAGTCTTTTAAGCTCCCTTTTTTTCTCCTTTCTCCTCTTTGATGGTCTGGCTATCAGATCTTCCCCGTCCCTGGATTCACCCAGGACCGTTCTTCTACTGTCCATCTTGTGCATTGCTTCTACAATTTGGAAGACCTTTTCAACGTTATTTTCATCAGGGACGAATAAGGAATAATTTTTTTTAAACACCTCATTTACTGCCCTAATTACCCTGCCAAAATCACTTATTACTATGTCAAATGGAGCAACCACATATGACTTAGAATAATTTTCAATAGACTGATAGAAACGCACGTAATTTCTGGCGACCGACAGAGGAGTCAACATGGGAGTTCTCAATAGCATAGAGATTATTGCATCTTCTGGTGGGCGTATGAGTACGATGGTGGGAATACCCATTTGTGCTGCTGTGATGATTTGAGCCGGTGCATGGAAGTGGTGGGCTATGTTTATTGGTTGCCTTTGTGAACTCTGGAAGGCAGCTACAGCAAAGGTATTGGCAGATCGTGGGAATCCTTCTATGACTATGTCTGTAGCAGGATCTACTACACGAGCGCCACCATTTAATGAGCGCTCTTTGATACGAGCCAGTGGCAGAAACAGTGATGGTTTCGTCGTAACGAATCCCCTCAGTTCATAACGCGCTATCTTAATCCAGCGTAAAAATGAATGATTCAACATATATGATTAAAATTTTTATTCTTCAAGACTTTACGAATTTTGTTTTGATTTTTTAAAAGTAAAATCCCAAGATTTACTCCTCCCCAATAGAATAAAATAAGAGCCACACTAGTGGAAGAAAAAAATATAATTATAAAGAAAGCAGGAAGTAAAAATTGAAGACTCATCTGGATGTAA
>JALXAE010000146.1:1321-1617 GCA_026992355.1 Syntrophobacterales bacterium
TGAACCGATCCAGATTGAATCTATAATTTTTCCTGAGCATATAACTCAGAGACCGCGGTGCTATGTCAAACATAGATACGAAAAAGTAGTACATCAGTGTCATATTGGGCGGTCCCCAGCCTGACACTTCAAAAACCGGCGACATGGGTACAGTCCATGTCAGATATTTCAACAACACATAAGTATTGAAACGAAGGTGCAGGGGGAGCCAATTATGCAAAATAAATACAAAGGTACAGACCGTGGTGGAAAAAAAGACACCTTTCCAGGCCTGCCACTGCGAAAGCAGATACAGG
>JALXAE010000147.1 GCA_026992355.1 Syntrophobacterales bacterium
TTACGTTTTTATAAGGGTAAAATCCGATTTGACACCTTATTTCCTGTTTTTGCAAAAAGGGTCACTTCAGGGGGGAACCTTTTACTGTGGGGCGCACTATAGGCGCACCGTAAATTTTGCCATTTCCGAAAATCTGTGTAAGTCATTGAAATCATTGGCGCGCCTGGGAGGATTCGAACCCCCGACCCGCGGATTAGAAGTCCGCTGCTCTGTCCACCTGAGCTACAGGCGCGCCGAAAACTGCATACTCTTAACCATATTTTTTACAACATGTCAAAGCGAAAGACAGGAAACTAACAAGTGCAGGCTGAGTTAATAAAAAATTGTGCGGCATAAATGATAGGGTTTTTTTCTGAATTCCTTTTCTTGTCCTAAACTCCACAACCAATTATCTATAAGAGCAGAGTTGCAGGGAATTTTTCTTTTTTGCAACGCATTTTTTATAAGTTCCACTGCCTGAACTGTGGCAGCACGAATTTCAACCTCCTCTTTTGACCCAGATGGTAAAATGATTTTTGATTCTATTTTATGTTCAAGTTCCTGATCGTATTCAAGAATTCCAAGATGTCTCAAAACCTGAGGAAGTTTGTAGTCAGCGAATGCTGTAAGACATTGTATATCTTTAAATTCGCCCCATTTAGTCCCATTAAAAGCAATATAGAGATCAGAAACAAATAGCTGGGCTCTTTTCCAAAAATAAACGGTTTTTCCCTTATAATTTGCCTCATCTTTGAATGAATTGAAGTAAGTAACTATTTTTTCGACGAGCGATTTTGCACTTTGTGAGGCTGCTTCCACTATATTAACCACATCACCTCTCCATTGTTCCTTTAAAACCCTTCCGACTTCTTTTAAATTCTCTGTTCGGTGCCTGAGCATGGGGATCATACCACGCCCTCTAAAGATATGGGCAAGCATATTTTCATTCAAAGTTATCAAGAAATCAGGATCTGTTAAAGGTATTCCTTCTTCGATTGCTCTTTTTAGGCTAACGGCAAGCCCCTCGTAACCCGAGTATTCTTTGTTATTGTGAAATACAGCCCAGGGGGGATTTCCAGGATCTGGCCAGAAGCAGTGGTTCAAAGTATCCAAAAGGAATATCCACCGGACTGTTTCTTCCGTTCCATCAAAAAAATGAATTTCCGTTGACCAGAAGTTCTGAGTAATTGGTTTTTTCTTTAGGAAAAGTTCAACTGCTTTCTGAATGGCTTTACTGTTGATTTTAACGTGAGATGCATTTTCCGTAACCCACCTGGTAGCCTTCAAAACTTTTTCCATGGAATATCAGTTCCTTTTGATCCATTCACTCCCGTTCCACACCCCCAAAATAGCTCCGGCATTGGAAGGGTCATAACCTCCAAGTTTAGAAACAGTTTCCTTGAACGAGTCAGACTGAATAACATCTAAAAGCTTCTGGATTTTTTCATCGTTCCATACATCTTCTCGAATTATGAGGTCATATCTTTCTTCTGCGACTGGAATAAAATCAAGATCCAAGGCTTTTGCCGCTGCATATATTCCCATTCCAACGTCAGCTCTACCGCTCACAATTGCTACAGCAACAGCCATGTGCGTAAATTCTTCTTGTTCGTATCCGGAAATTTGATTCGTTTCTATTCCAGCTTTTTTCAGTTCATAATCCAACAAAATACGAGTTCCAGCTCCTGCTTGTCTGTTTATAAATACAACATTGTCTTTTGTCAGGTCTTCAATGGAATGAATGTTCTTTGGATTCCCTTTGTTCACAATAAATCCTTGTTGGCGCTTCGCCAATTCTACAACGCGAACAGCTATACCCTTCAGGTATCGTTCTATGTAGGAGAAGTTATAGGAGCCATCTGACGTATCTAAAAGGTGAGAACCCCCAATATGGGCGAGCCCTTTCTTTAGAGCAATTAATCCACCAAGACTTCCCACATTGCTTGAATAAAGCCGTATTCTACTGTCTCGCGCTCTTAGCTCACTTGCAATAACATCTATGGTATTGTCGTGGCTACCAATCATTATAATGTTCCAATCAATTGAGGTTTCGGGTCGGAGAAGCTCAACCGTAACCAGCTCTCCAGCATTAAGTCCTTCAAGCTCCTGAGGGATGCGAATAATACCAGTTGCTCTTGTTAGGGAAGATATTATTCCAGCACCTCTTTGTATGGGCATGGCTACATAGCGATCTTGAACGCTTCCAACCACAACGCGGACAAATTCTTCCAGCCCAAGTCTTGAAGCCAATTTTCTTCCAATAACCGCTTTAAGTGTTTGTTCTTTAGGGGGCCACATACCCTGAAGGTGCCATAGCAGCGGCTTTACAAATTGATTAAAAGCCAGTATGGCTGATACAGGATACCCAGGTATACCAACAATGGGCTTTCCAAGCACTTCGCCAAGAATAACGGGTTTTCCTGGCATCATGGTTACGCCATGTACCAATACTCTACCAAGCTCTTCAATTATGTGCACGGTATAGTCTTCACTCCCGGCAGAGGATCCAGCATTGATAAGAACAACATCAGCATCAGATTTACATGCGGTCAATATGATTTTTCTTATACTATCTTTTTCGTCAGGTACTATGTCATGAAGGAGAGGTTTTGCGGAACACTCTTCAACCATAGCCTTTATTATGGTTCCATTAAACTCAATAATTTTACCTGGTTCAAGATCGACTGCATTTTCGGGTTTGACCAATTCGCTCCCCGTTGGCTGTATCCATACCTTTGGTTTTTTGTACACCTTTATTTTGGTTACCCCGGCCGCAAGAAGTGCTCCTAAATCTGGCGGTTTAAGCAAATGGTTTACAGGAAGTATGAGCTCTCCCGAAACAATGTCTTCTCCAACCTTTCTTACATGTTGCCATGGATAGGCAGAGCTTCTTATTTCTATTTCGTCATTATTTACTGGAGTAACATGTTCGATCATTATTACAGCATTTGTTCCCTCAGGAAGGGGGTCTCCCGTATCTACCGGAAAGGCGTCTAGCCCAATTTTTAGACGGAGAGGGTGAGTTTCACTGGCACCAAAGGTACTGGATGCATCCACGGCGAAACCATCCATTGCTGCTCCGTGATAATGAGGTACCGATCTGGTCGAAAATACTGGTTCCGCCGTTACTCTGTGGAGAGCTTCCTGAACGCTTATAACTTCCGTAGCTGTACTTTGTCCGAAAAATTCATTACTCCATATCTTAAAGGCTTCATCCAGGGTTTTCATATTGAGATAGACTTTTCTGCCTTTTTGAGCCACACTGCTTCTCCTGTATACCGTTAGTTAAACCCGAATCTTTTTTTAAAGTCCGGTCTAAACCACCTGCAAGTTTTTAAATCGACATCAGCTATGTGCACAATTTCGTATTCTCCGAGCTCGATGTGAACCCATTCCTCCAGATTATCCAACCTTCGCAGCCATCGCCTGAAGTGGTCTTTATCGAAAAGCTTTGGGGGGTGAATAACAAAACTGTGTCCACCTAAATGGTGGATTTTCCGATCGTTATAGAAGGCATTGAAACTGGCTGTATTGACGCCGACCACAGGAACGAAATGGTCAAATGCTCTTACAAGTGCCCCATATCTCCAGTGTCCTCTAAGCAATGGAAAGATACTGGGGTTAAAGATTATATCTACTTCATCTTTAGCAAGTTGTCGAGCAGCCTCCGGTTGACCCCAAAAGTCGATACAAACTGGCATTCCTATTTTTCCAAAATCCGTAACGAAGGTCCTGTAGATACCATCACCAGGGGTAATGCCAAAAAGGTTTCTCTCAAGACTCCCAACACATTTCTTTCTCTGTCTGCCCAGGATTCTACCTTCCCGGTCAAAAAGCGTTGCGGTGTTGTACCATTTGCCATTTTCTTCTTCTACCAGCCCAGCAATAATGTAAGATTTAAGCTTTTTAGCGGCTTTTGACAGCTCTTCTTCACCCTGAAAAGGAAAATACTCAGGAAAACATACTATATCTGGTTGCTCTCCCCTACACTGGTCCAGTAAGAATAGGGCGTGGACAACATTTCTTGGGTCATCATAAGCAGGATATGGTTTAGGCTGAATTATTGCTACTTTTACAGTGTCTTTCATAGGGGCTAAACTCCTTCTTTTAGTGCTAGGTCTACATAATAAGGAAAATGATCTGATGGATATATGTCATCAACGCTATCTTTTACTATTTCTCCATTAAGAACCATGAAATGGCTTGTAACAAGTATCCAGTCAAGCCTGCCCTTATCTGGATTTCCGTTGAAATCATGATGTGTTAGGGATGTTTCATCTTCCGGAAAGCCTAATTCTTTCCACGTATCGACAAAAGAAGCAGATGTAAATAGTGAATGAACTTCTCCTTCTGGGGTTTCATTAAAATCACCCATCAATATAGATGGAAGGTCGTTTTCATTGTGCCAGTTCACAATAAGCTCGGCTTGTTTTCTTCGGGCTTTAGGGGATTTGTTATCTAAATGTGTAACGGCGGCTATTAGTGGTGTTTCAATTTCCTTCATAGTGAATTTTGCGAAACTGAGCATTCTCGGGAAAGCACTGCCCCAATCTTTACTTCTGTGAACTGATGGAGTCGATGACAGCCAGAACTCACTATTATCCAAGCTTCGCAATTCCTCAGTTTTAAATATAAGCGTAGGATACTGGCATGTGTCATCCCAAACACGCCCTTTTGTGCAGAAGGTATAATCAGGAAGCATGTCCTTAAGGTCTCGAATTTGCCTCCAGGTTGCTTCTTGGATGCCTACAATGGTTGGATGGTATTTTTTGATTATATAGGAAGTTGCCTTTTTCCGGTTTTCCCAGCGTTTTTCACCATCTGCCGGGTTGTCAAACCTTATGTTAAAGGTCATTGCCCTGATAATTTTCATGATCTGAAACTCCTCACAGGTCTAATCTTCCTTCATGTACTCCAGTCCTTCAGTTCTAGGCTGTAGTCTGTCGACGATAGATTTTATCTTTTCGTTCATGTCTTCTACCGGACATGTGATTATTTCATTTGTCTTTCTGATTTTTATCTCCAGTTCGTTCCTTTGTAATAATTTTTGACTTACAACAACACGAATGGGAATACCCAAAAGATCTGCGTCTTTAAATTTTACGCCGGGGGATTCGTTTCTATCGTCATAAAGGACATCGTATTTTTGGGACAAACTTTCATAACATTTCTCGGCTTTTTCGATGACATTTTCTTTCTGACCAACAGGAATGATAATGATGTGGTATGGTGCTATAGTAATTGGCCACATTATACCACTATCATCATGCCACCTTTCTACAACAGCTGCCATCAAGCGTTCAACCCCTATGCCATAGCATCCCATGACTACTATCTGGGGTTTTCCGTTATGATCTAGGTATGTAATATCCATGGTATCGGGAGCTGTATATTTTGTTCCTAGCTTAAAGGTGTGTCCCAATTCAATGCCGCGCTGTATTTGAAGAGTTCCTTCACGACACTGTGCACATGGATCCCCGTCTCTTACTTCAGCTATATCGGCAATTTCCGAAACCTGAAAGTCTCTGCCGTATACAACATTTTTTACGTGTACATCTACTTCATTGCCACCGGCAACATAGGCTATTTTGGCGGTAATAGAGTCATCGGCAATTATTCTTATGTTGGAAGGTAATCCGACCGGAGAAAGAAAGCCGCCAAATAAATTGTACCGTTCCAGCATATCTTCAGGTGCAAGTTCAAGGTTAACCACCTTGAGATAGTTAGCAAGTTTTGTTTCGGAAATGTCGAAATCACCTCGAATTACGGCAAGCACAAGTTTTCCGTCTGCACTATAGGCAACAGTTTTTAGAAATCTTTCTTCA
>JALXAE010000148.1 GCA_026992355.1 Syntrophobacterales bacterium
TCACCACCCCAAATCTGAGAAAACCTCTGGGCATTCTCAATACCATTGTAACCATTTAATTCATCATCCGTGGGATCGTCATCACCCGATGTGTACATTACGCCAATATGAGGTTTAACACTGAAGCCAATCCAGTCTTTGAGATCGAAAGCTACATCGGCTGCTAAAGCAAAGGCAGATATGTCATAATCCTCCGCAAGCCCATATCTACTTAGACCGGTATTATCTGCACTCCCAAATTGATATACACCCTCAAGCATAACATCCAAGTTTCCAAACTTTCCTAAATAAAACCCGCCAATGTGATGAGAATCCGTCTCAACATCATTCCTGCCCATAATACCAGCCTGACCCTTGGTCATATAGCCCAACATATCCCCAGCAGGAACACTTCTAATTCTATCAAATCCATAGAAAACTCTGATTCTTTGAGTATTACTGAATTTGTACTCCGCCCAACCAGCAATGAGATCTCTGTCAGCATCAGAGTCGTAGAAATAAGGATCCGGGATGGCAGTTGAAAGACCTGTCTGAAAGTCATTCTCTCTCAACTTGAAGTAACCCACACTGTACTTAAAATTCTGATAATTCCCTGTCAACCAGAACCCTGGGTTGTCATCACCATACACCATAGATGCCGCAGGACCATAATCAAAGCCCCATACATCCCATCCTGCGTGAAGTCTGGTATTAAATGGTAAAGCTACACTAACGTTTAAACGTTCCAATCCAAAGTTACTATTATCTCCACGGCCACCTCTATTATCAACCGTATCGGTATCTATCGGCCTATCAAATTCAAGAGCAGCATAGAACGACCACTTTTTGTTTTTAGGCATTGCGTTAAAGTATAGCTTATCCTCGTTCCTGATATAGCCATCTCTTACCGTACCACCCTCGTTAAAGTGAGTTTCAAAAAATCTTTTATCAAGCTTCCCACCCAAAAAACCAATGGGTAGATCCTCGCTCATTCCAAAATCCCAATTGGACTCTGCAGTAGGTATAAACCTAACTAACGCACCAAAGCTCATCATTATATCTTTTTTGGTAGCAATGCTAACTGTACCTGGACCTACTATAACTTCTTCTGTGATGTCTTTCAGTTGTTTTTTCTCGGCAAAAACCGTACTACTAATTAAAAGAAGCACTCCAAGGAATACTAAAATCTTCCTCCCCATCTCTTGCCTCCTTTAAAAAGTCCTGTTAGAATTCCTTTCCCCCTGTTACTAAAAAAACCCTTTTATCCCCTCCCTTCAAAACAACTTCTTAAAACTTTTAAAATCCTGAGTTCTATAGTTCTATCAGCGATTTGCCCCATATACCTTTATCACCTGAACAATATAGAATTTTTGTTCTTTCTTCGTCAAGAATAAAAAAGTTTTGCTACACCACTTTAAATCGCTAGTTCTGGGATTAGATTATGAGCTCTTTGGCGTAAACTTCGGCCCATGCATCATTTGGAAAAATCGATCAAAAGTGGTATAGTCACATGGAAATACCTTGACGTCACATGTATTCGGAAATTTTTGGACATTCAGGAGTAAAGCTGATGGAAGATATTGTCACTCGTGCCAACGGAAATGCGCTAGAGAACAATGATTATACAGCAAGGCAAATTACTGTTCTTGAAGGTCTCGCAGCCGTCAGAAAACGCCCATCCATGTATATTGGAAATGTGTCCACGGAAGGTCTTCACCATCTTGTGTTTGAAGTAGTTGATAACAGTATCGATGAGGCTTTAGCAGGACATTGTACATCTATTTCAGTAACAATCCATGTTGATGAAAGCATCACGGTGGAGGACAATGGCCGCGGTATTCCTGTTGATATTCACGAAAAGGAAAAAATACCAGCGGTACAGGTTGTGATGACGAGGCTTCATGCGGGAGGAAAATTCGATAACGCCATTTACAAGGTTTCCGGTGGTCTTCATGGAGTAGGTGTCTCTGTCGTGAATGCCTTAAGCGAGTACCTCGAAGTCGAGATCAGGCGAGACGGTAAGGTTTATTATCAAAAATATGAAAAGGGAAAGCCTGTAACTGATTTGGAAATTGTCGGTGAAACAAAACTCCGTGGCACTAAAGTAACCTTCAGACCCGATCCGGAAATATTTCCAGAAACCAAAATACATTTCGATATTCTTGCCGAAAGACTAAGAGAGCTTGCTTATCTAAATCCAAATGTGTCTATTTCCCTGGTAGATGAACGAACTGGCAAGGAAAAACACTACCACTATGAAGGTGGCATAGTAGCCTTTGTAAAACACCTGAACGCTAATAAGGAAGTTATTCATCCTGAAGTTATATTTTTTTCAGGAGAAAAAAATGGCGTCATAATGGAGGTGGCTTTACAGTATAACACTTCATACAAAGAGAAGGTTCTATCATTTGCCAACAATATAAATACCAAAGAAGGTGGTACTCACCTGATCGGATTCAAAGCCGGACTAACCAGAGTTATTAAGCATTATGCTCAGGAACACAAAGTTCCCAAAAATGAAATAGACAAGCTAACGGGAGAGGATGTTCGAGAAGGTCTTGTTGCGGTAATAAGCGTAAAAGTTCCGGACCCTCAATTCGAAGGACAAACTAAGACTAAGCTGGGCAACCAGGAAATCAGAAGTTACATGGAGCAACTGGTTCAAAGAGAATTGGGCATATATTTCGAAGAACATCCTAAGGTCTTTAAAGCCATTATTGACAGAGTCCTTGAAGCATGCAGGGCTCGAGAAGCTGCAAGACGAGCAAGGGAACTCACGAGACGAAAAGGTCTCTTGAGCGATCACGGATTACCCGGAAAACTTGCAGATTGTCAGGAAAGAGATCCGGAAAAATGTGAGCTCTTTATCGTTGAGGGGGATTCGGCTGGTGGTTCAGCAAAACAGGGACGAGATAGGCGGTTTCAGGCAATACTTCCTCTCCGAGGCAAAATACTGAATGTAGAGAAATCCAGATTCGATAAAATGCTCCAGAACCAAGAAATCAGAACCATGATAACCGCTCTAGGTACGGGAATAGGCCCTAAAGAATTTGATCTTAAAAAACTAAGATACCATAAGATAATCCTCATGACAGACGCTGATGTGGATGGTGCTCACATAAGAACCCTGCTCCTTACATTCTTCTTCAGAATGATGCCGGATATTATAGAAAAAGGCTATCTCTACATAGCCCAGCCTCCACTTTATAGAGTAGTAGAAGGGAAAAAGGAATTATACATAAAAGACGACACAGAATTTACCGAGTTTCTAATAAAAAAAGCTTTGAAAAACAACCTCGTATATTTCCAAGACAATTCCAATCCTCTCGATCCAGACAAACTAACGGAAGCCTTTTCTCTATACTCGAAATACCAGCAGTGGCTGGAAAAGATTGTTGTCAACAAAGAAATTCCCAAAAAATTCCTTGAAGACCTTGTGAAAATCTTCGCTGAAAAGAACCTGCAAAGCGTTTTAAAAACACCTGAATTAAAAGAACAGGAAGTTGTCCTTACCGTAAAACAGGCTTTGGAAAATAAAGGTTACCAAATCCTGGCAATGGAGCCCGATGAAGAGCGTAGGGGGTACGACTTCGACCTGCTCATACCCAACAATGGTGAAATTAGGTTTAAGCTTAAATATGGCTTCATCAGGTCTGTTGAGTTTCAGAGGCTGGTAGATATCGCTAAAAATTTGGACAGATATCTTGAAGGGCAATTCCAAATAAAAAACGGACAAGAAGTAAAAGAAATCCACGGTATTGGAAATCTCCTGGATTTACTCCTTGAACACGCAAGAAAGGGTCTCTCTATTCAAAGATACAAGGGTCTTGGCGAAATGAATCCCGAACAGCTCTGGGAAACAACCATGAACCCTGAAAAGCGTACTTTGCTTCAGGTAAAAATCGAAAATGAATATAATGCGGAAGAGCTTTTTACTGTCCTTATGGGCGATCAAGTGGAACCTCGACGAGAGTTTATCCAGCAGAACGCCCTAGAGTTCAGAGAACTTGACATTTAATCAAGCCGTGAAATGGGGGAGTAAAAATACCATGCAAATAAAGGCGATAAATATCGAAGACGAAGTACGATTGTCTTATCTCGATTATGCAATGAGCGTCATAATTGGGAGGGCCATCCCGGATGTTAGAGACGGTTTAAAGCCAGTCCACAGACGCATACTGTATTCGATGTACGAATTAAAAAACGACTACAACAAACCCTATAAAAAGTCTGCAAGAATTGTTGGGGATGTCATTGGTAAATATCATCCTCACGGAGATGCTGCGGTTTATGATGCTCTGGTCAGAATGGCTCAAGATTTTTCCATGAGATATCCCCTGGTGGACGGTCAAGGAAACTTCGGCTCGGTAGACGGTGATCCACCAGCGGCAATGAGATACACCGAAGTGAGAATGACCAGGCTGGCTCACGAATTCATGGAAAATATTGAAAAAGAAACTGTTCCTTTCCAGCCAAATTACGACAATTCTCTAATGGAACCAGTTGTTCTCCCAACCAGAGTTCCAAACCTTTTGCTTAACGGTGCTTCAGGTATTGCCGTTGGAATGGCTACAAATATTCCACCTCATAATTTGACAGAATTGTGCAAAGCCCTGCAAGCCTATCTACAAGATCCAGACATTCCTTTGAAAGACCTTATGTCTATTCTCCCCGGACCCGATTTCCCAACCGGGGGAATTATCTGCGGAACCGAAGGAATTAGAAATGCTTATGAAACCGGTAGGGGATCGATAAAGGTTCGTGCTAGGATTCATGTAGAAGAGGTTAGAGGGAAAAAGAAGGCTTTGGTGGTTACGGAAATACCCTTTCAGGTCAATAAATCCAGGTTGCTTGAAAGAATAGCAGACCTTGTAAGGGATAAAAAAATAGACGGCATAAGTGATATCAGGGATGAGTCCGATAGAGAAGGAATGAGAATTGTGCTGACTCTGAAAGCTGATGCCAGCCCCAGGGTCGTGGAAAACCAGTTGTATAAATTCACACTTCTGGAAGTAAATTTTGGAGTCATCCTTCTAGCTGTTGTCAACAATCGTCCGGAAGTCCTGAATCTTAAAGGGGTATTTTCAAACTTTTTGAATTTCAGACGCCATGTCATCATCCGTAGAACAGAATATGATCTTAAGAAAGCAGAGCAACGAGCTCATATATTGGAAGGTCTAAAAAGAGCCTTAGATCACATCGATGAAATAATAGAACTGATAAAGAAAGCTCCTAACCCATCGACTGCTAAAGCACAACTTATAGAAAGATTTGCCTTTTCTGATGCACAGGCTCAGGCAATTCTAGATATGAAGTTGCAGCGTTTGACCGGGCTTGAAAGGGAAAAAATAATTGAAGAATACAAACAAATCCTGAAGCAAATCGAATACTTCAAGCAAATTCTTTCATCTCCTTCCCTGGTTGACAAAATCATAAATGACGAGCTCGAAGAACTCATCGAAAAATACGGAGACGAAAGACGTTCTCAAATTGTTCCTTACGAAGGCGACCTAAATTGGGAGGATTTAATTCCCCAGAAAGAGGTAGTGGTAGTGCTCACCCGTGAAGGCTACATAAAAAGAACTCCTTTACAAACCTATAGAAGTCAAAAAAGAGGGGGAAAAGGCAAAAGGGGTCTTACAACAAAGGCTGAAGATTTCGCTCTTACTGTAATTACAGCTTCAACTCACGACATACTACTTGTATTCACCAACACCGGTCGTCTATACTGGTTAAACGTTCGTGATATTCCTGAAACCTCGTCCAATGCCCAGGGTAGAGCCATAGTAAACCTTTTGAACCTTCAAAAAGGAGAAAAG
>JALXAE010000149.1 GCA_026992355.1 Syntrophobacterales bacterium
TATTTTCTTTATCATGAGCACTGAGTTAGCAGTTGTCATGGTCTTGATCATTTTTGGAGCTGGAATCCTAGTAATTGGTCTAATTGGAGGGATTGATGCCAGTAGCGGTGTTGTATTTGCCCCTATGATCGTTGTACCCACGCTACTGGCTTTTTTAATTGATCCAACGGGCTCTTTAGCCGTTTTTGTTGCCTCCATTTTGCTTTTTGGTTGGATGTTTTTCGTGTATACGCTTGTGAAAAATATGCCACCTCCTTATCCTATTGGTTTTAGTACAAAGGTGGCCGTAGCGTTAGAGGACTTTGACGGTTCAGGGAAGGTTAAGATCGGTGCGGAGATTTGGAATGCAGAAACTAGGGGTTATAAGATTAAGAAAGGAGATGAAGTTTTTATTAAAAAGATTGAGGGGTTGAGGTTGATTGTTGTCCCCGCTGTTAGGTGTCCCAATTGTGGGGAGCCTTACCCTGTGGATTCTATTCCTGACAGGTGCGTAAAATGTGACGCCGATCTGAGTTTTTTAAAGTTTAAGGTTTAATGGTATTCAATAATTTTAAATTTCTTTTAGCATTGCGTCGACCATTAGTCTTGGTATTGTTTTGAGGACGTTTTTGTGTTTGCTTTCTGGTAGTTTATTGGCCATAGTTTCTGCTTTCTTTATTTTCTGTTCTATTTTATTTTTTAGGAAGTTTTCGGCTTTGTTTTCCCTTAATATTTCTATGATTTTCTCTTTCGAAGTTTCGTTGATTAAGTGTTGTAGGTCGCTGTCTTCTAGCATGTAGGATATGAGCAGTCTTATTGGCTTTAAGTCTATTTCTGTGTTCACATCGCTGGTTAGTTGCACGACGTCAACTAGGTCATCCGCGTACTGGTATGCTTCCCCTAAGGCGATTCCATAATTGTACATTGCCGTTTCGATCTCATCGTTTTCAGTTAGTATACTCCCAAGTTTAGATGCTGCCCCAAACAATTCCGCTGTTTTTAACCTGTTGATGACAGCGTATAACTCGTGACCGTAATGTTTACCTGCGAGCGGATTAGTTTCTAGGTAGACGCCTCTAGTTACTTTATATATTGCCTGAGTTATTACCTCTAGAGCTCTCATCGAGATATTTGATAGTTTGTGTCCTGCGAATGTGAAGAGGAGGTCGCCTGTAATCACTGCATCATGGATCCCAATTTTTTTCCAAAGTGTAGCGGAGCCCCTCCTTATAGAATGGGAATCTATTATGTCATCATGGATTAGAGTAGCGTTGTGAACAAACTCTATGGCTGTCGCAAAGTCTATTACGTCTTCTTCTTTGAACCCTAAGGCTTCCCCTATTAGAATTGTTAATACGCTTCTTAGTCTTTTTCCCTTTTCAAAAACTTTCCACAAGTTTTCTGCGTGAAGTTTAATTTCGCTTATCCATTGGTTGATTCTTTCTCCTACTTTTTTTCTTTTGTCTTCGATGTACCCCCAAATGTCAACTGTCAAAGGTATCCCACCTGGAACTACTAAAAAAATAAAAACTTGATTTTTGGATTTTAAGGTATTTTTGTTATGTTGTTGTTTTGTAGTTTATTAATTGTTGTTATCTTTTTACTAGCATAGAT
>JALXAE010000150.1 GCA_026992355.1 Syntrophobacterales bacterium
TCCTAAGGTTTTAAGCTTTTCCTGCTGTACTAGAGAGCGTTCATAAAAAAACCTATCGGTTATATCTATAATTATACCTTCGAGCTCACAGGGCTTATCATCGGTTCCATAAAGAGGTAGCGACTGAATGAAGGTGTAGATAATATGCCCTTTTTTATGAAGCAGCTTACACTCTTCTTTGAAGGGTGTACAATCACCTGAAAAGAAATTTTTGAATTTTTCAATTATTCTGTCTCTGTCCTCTGGGTGTATTGCCTTCTTAAACCAATCATCAGCAGCTAGAGCTTCAGAGGGCGTATAACCAAGAAGAGATTCCGTTGCTTTATTTATAAATTCTAGTTTTAAATCTCTATTTAGAACAAAAACAACAAGCGGTAAATTCTGTACAAGTTGAGCGTATTTCTCTTCAGTTCTCCTTAACTGCTCATTTATTCGCCGCCTTTCTTCAAAGCGATTTAAGCAAAAAGATACTTCATCAACCGAAAAGGGTTTTTTCAGGTAATCATTTATTCCCACCTTTATGGCCTTGACAGCATCATCCAGGGAACCATATCCACTTACAATAACTATTTCAATCTCGGGGTTTTGCCTTTTCAGAACGGAAATAACCTCTAGTCCACTCATCTCGGGCATGTGAACATCAACAAAGGCTAGAACATAAGACTCTCGTTCTGCACTATAGATAGCTTCAAGAGGATTTGTGTAGAAAAAGGGATTATAACCTCGAGATTTTAGTGCATGAACAAGAAACGAACCAACGGATGGATCGTCATCAACAATTAATACGTTTAGTCTGTGACCTGACTTTCCATGTTTATTCATTTCTCTATCAGCCCATTTGAAATCATAGCTTTTTAATCAATAAAAGAATTCTCCTTCGATTGCCCACTAAAGTGTATGGATGGACTTCACAGGATGAAAATCTGGCAAAATAATTACCCATGGAAGCCTTTGGTCCCTGCCACATAGCCAGTGAGCCACCTGGCGAAAGGCCTTTTGAAATAATTTTTTCCACCTCATGTATATCAAGCTTTAAGGCCCTAACGGTTATAAGATCAAAAGAGGAATGTTCCAGGTCAACAACATTCTGCCACGGTTGATCTGTGACCATGACGGATTGGAGGCCTGCATCAGATAAAAAAATTTTCAGAAAGCTAGTTTTTTTCTTTTTCACATCAGACAAAAGAAGGTTCAGCTTTCCTTCATTTAGAATGCCCAGAGGAATTCCCGGAAATCCCGCTCCTGTACCAATATCAAAGGCCTTACCACTGGAAGGAAGCCACCTAGCTGGAAACAGCGAATCCAAATAATGAACATCTATCAAATCTTCCCAGGAAACCTTGCCCATTAGGTTAGTTCTTCTGTTCCAGTACATTACCCATTCTGCATGTTTTTGGATTAAAAACAGTTGCTTCTCCGACAACTCTATATCAAAACTTTCACAAATGGAGGCTAGCCTTGGAGAAAACCATGATGGAGCGGGACAGATATCTAAATGAGAAAACATAAGGTCATTTGCCTATGCAAAACCTAGAAAAAATTCTATCAAGAATATCAGAAGGTACTTCACATTTACCCAATATCTTTTCTAA
>JALXAE010000151.1 GCA_026992355.1 Syntrophobacterales bacterium
CTCTACCACTTCGAATTGCGCTGACATTTATAGTGCCCATAGCCTTTATAACAACCTTCCCTTCCGCTGCCATAATTGGAAAAATCAACAGCTGGTACGGCGTTGCTTCCATTGTAATAGCAACACTAGTCTTCACAATTAGTACAAAATTCTGGAGATACGCCCTAACGAAATATAGTAGTGCAAGCAGCTAAATATTATGAAACTAAACCTGGAAAAAGCTGAAAAAGCCGTTTTTGTTGAAAGAATAAATAGGTTCGTTATTCGTGTTCTTAGGAAAGGCATTCCAACAGACGTTTACTTACCCAACCCAGGTAGGCTCTGGGAATTGCTGCTTCCAGGAACTATTGTCTACATTTTACCCTCTATAAGGCAAACCAAGCTACCCTATGTAGCAATAGCAGTAGAAAAGAAAAATATCCCCATAATGATACACACGCATTATACCAACAACATAATAGAGAAATTAATCAGAAATCGAAGAATAAAGGAACTTTCAAATTACGATATTGCAAAAAAAGAAGTAAAATTTGGGAAGAGTAGAATAGATTTTCTGCTGGAAAATGGAAACAATCACCTCTTATTGGAAGTAAAAACCTGTACACTCTTTGGGAACAAACTGGCTATGTTTCCCGACGCCGAAACAACCAGAGGTCGCCGTCATCTGCTTGAATTGAAGAAACAAAACAGTAAGGATTTAAAAGGTGGAGTTTTGTTTGTAATTCAATGGCCCTATGCAAAGTACTTCATGCCAGAATTTCATGTGGACATCGAGTTTTCAAAGACTCTCATAAATGTTAAAGATTCCATTTTCGTGAAAGCCATATCCATTCAATATGTCGAAAATTCACTTAACGTAGACCATGTCCGAAATGTCGAAATACCCTGGTCTATAATCCCAAAATACCTTAAAAATACCGGATGTTATATGCTCATCCTGGAAATTTCGAAACGCAACACAATAGAAATGAGAACACTAGGTCGCTTAACAATTGAACCCGGTTATTACATTTATGTTGGCAGGGCAAAGAGAAATTTAAAACAACGAATAGCTTATCATAAAAGACGGGCGAAAAAGTTTCACTGGCACATAGATTATTTAACGAACATCTCAAAAAAAATTCAGGCGCTACCCATAAGACTACCTGATGCCCCGGAATGTGAAATCGCTAGCAAATTAAGCAAATACTTCAAACCAATTGATGGATTCGGGTCAACTGATTGCCCATGCAAAAGTCATTTATTTTACAGCTCAGAAAATCCCTTAAGAAAACCGGAGTTTATAAATACCCTTATGTATTTTAGAATCTATCGCATCGAAAGAACTCTTCCCTGATGCTATGTTTATTCCATACCCAAAGAATCATCAACAAAAGAAAAACCGTAAGAAGTAACATATCAACAATCAGGAGTAGCCGTTCAGCCACAATGGCGGTTATAACAAGATTGAAAGAAAGTATTCCCATATATAATGCAGGCCCTAAAAACAAAGACACAATCTTACCAACCCCCTTCACTTCAACAATATCATCAGTATCCAGAAGCGTTAAAATACCCACAAGAACAACACCAACTGCAAACCAGCCTAC
>JALXAE010000152.1 GCA_026992355.1 Syntrophobacterales bacterium
TGTGGCCATAGGCGGGCTTGTTGTCTCAACCTTCCTGACCCTCATCTATGTGCCCATCTTCTATGACCTCTTCGACGGGGTAAGACAGAGGCGCAGGTGTTTCTTGAAGGGAGGAGAAAGGAAGGGATGAGAGGGGCAGAGGACGCATGCATGTAAGTAAATGGTGATCTGCCTCGCACTTTATGGTCCGTCTCCAAGATAACGGCTCTTAGAACCCCAAATGACAGAACTTTTCTGCCTGTTCTCAAGTTGATACAGGCCTTATCCTTTTTTCTTTCCCCATTTTTTTCAATTCTGACCAAAATTTGTTTCGCTTTCAGGACATTTTTTGTCAGGATTTTTCTTCCAAATCACTTTAATCCTTTTTCATGACAGTAGTAAGTAGAAAAAATTTTTCTGATTCCGTTTCCAACTTGGCACGGTCAATGCATTAGACAAAAGCAACCATAAATAAAGCAGAAAAAAGGATTAAGGAGGTGAAAATTAAAGT
Organism: Syntrophobacterales bacterium; assembly: GCA_026992355.1. GTDB lineage: Bacteria > Desulfobacterota > Syntrophobacteria > Syntrophobacterales > Thermodesulforhabdaceae > JALXAE01. The sequence goes on from JALXAE010000152.1 coordinate 491, forward strand.
TTAAGGAAAAAGGTACGATAAGAAATTTAACCCTTATTATTAAGAGCAAGAAAAGTTTAAAAACAAAACAAAAAACACAGGAGGAATAAAACATGACTATGGAAAGATTTTTACCAAAGACTTACAAGAGTGAAAAAGGTTTTACACTTGTTGAATTGATGATTGTCGTTGCAATCATCGGTATTTTGGCGGCAATTGCCATCCCGCAGTTTCAAAAATACAGAAAAAGGTCCGCGATGACCCATGTGCAGCATGCTGCAGGAGTAGCCGGAGATCGTATAGCAGAAGCCATTGCTGCCCAGGACCAATATCCGGATGCTAATATGACATGCTCGGGTACGACAATTACTATTCAAAATAGTGATGGTACTACCACTTATTATACTAGTAACATAGCGGATGGTTTGAGCAATGACAAGTATATAGATGGAAGCCAGATAAGCTTAGCTTGTAATGCTACTAACGCCTCGGCAAATGCTACCATCGTTGGAGCAGGCTTAGCCGCGGGATATCAATGTAGGTACATTGCAGGAGACAGAAGAGTTGTGTGTGGACAGAGTTCATAATTATATGTGAGAGAAGAGGGTGATTCATCACCCTCTTTTTATATTTGAACAAGGAATGCAGATGTCTTTAAAAGATAAGAAAGGATTTACTGTAACCGAACTGATGATTGTGGTAGCAATCATTGGAATTTTAGCTGCACTTGCCATTCCCCAGTTTCAAAAGTACAGAAGACGTGCTGTTATCGGTGACGTAATAGCCTTGGCCTCCCAAATAGTTGCCTACGAAGACACCTATTATTCCTTGAATTCTAGTTATAAAGCGCTAAATATTGCTTCCTCATCAAGCCAACAGGTTTACAGTGATAATGTTGGTGGAAAAATTGTAATTCCCTCCCATACAAGTGTAACTACTACTTTAACTACCTGTAGTTTGACAGATATTTCATCAGGAGCCACTTCTAATCAACCAGGTTTTAATGCTACGATTGTTAAAAATAATGCTCCCGGTGGAGCTTTAACGGTGGTTTATAATAGCTGCAAAGATAGTCGACCTCATCCCTTATAATTGAGCTTATAGAAAATGAATCGGATTCTTATAATAGAAGACGATCCAGTCTTAGGTCCAGGGCTTAGAGACTTTTTAAAAAAAAATTTTTCACCGTTTTACTTGATAATGGCAATGATCTTAAAAAAGAAGATCTTACAAAATTCGATCTAATAATCCTAGATCTTATACTACCCGGTTCTCCTGGCGAAGATATTCTTAGCTTCCTGAAAAAAGCACACAAAGATATTCCCGTATTAGTCCTAACAGCCAAATATTCTCTTTCGTCTAAGGTAAATTGTTTCAAAAGAGGTGCCGACGATTACCTTACAAAACCTTTTGAACTTCTGGAACTAGAGCTCAGAATTGACGCCCTATTACGCAGATATTGTCATTCATCCCCACTTCATATTTATGGGCTAGAAATAGACACCAAAAATGGAATAGTAAAAAAGGGAGGAGAAGAAATCCATGTCACAGAACGAGCTTGGTCGTTGCTTTCCTTTTTTCTAAAAAATAAAGGAAGGATCGTCTCCAAGCCTGAGATCATAAAAAATGTATGGCAGGGTTCGTTTGTAAGTGACGACAACGTGAGAGCGTATGTGAAAGAACTGAGAAAGATTTTACCTCCTGAGGCCATTAAGACTTATAAGGGCAGGGGATACAAATTTGTTACACCAAGTAAAACTTCTGACAATTAAATTTTTCACTATTGTATTTCTTTCAGCTTTTTTAATCTTTGGAGGAAGTAGTGCTTTTTTTTATTTTTCATTATTGGGGTCATTGCCAGCCTCCTTAGCTACTGATTCTCTAAAATCATTTACCATATTTTTGGTTTGTATGATCGGTATCTTTTCATTTTCTGTCTCATTTGTATTTTATCAGCTTCTTACAGTCTTCGGAAAATACCAGCAAGAAAGCAAAGACCTATTTCAGTTATTTCTTGAAATAATCTCTCATAAATTCGGCAATTTTTTGGCAGGTCAGAAGGTAAATGTGGCTTTAGCAAAAAAGTCAAATACTCAGCCAGAAATTTCGAAAGTTTTAAGACGGCTAGAAAGAAGTGTTAATTTTATGCAGGAAGAATTAATAACACTCTTAAAAAGGATAGAAAATGTAAAAAGTGACAAATATTATGATTTTGAAAGGCAATTATCGTTAGATGAACTTGTTCAGCGACAGATATCCGTATTTCACTTGAGATATCCTAATAAGAAATTACCAAGCCTAAAATTAGTGAATAGTATAAATGAGTTAGGAAACAGTCAATATGAAATTATTGTCGAGCTGCTTATCGAAAATTGCCTTAAATATTCAAAAGATAAAGTCTATATTAGAAGTGGTTTGTTTAAAGGGTCAAAATATCTTTTTTTGTCCAATGATATCACTAAAAACAAGGATCGGTATAAAGGTCTAAACATAGGACTTTCAATTGTTCATTTTTTAGTTGAAAAACAAAACTTGCAAATAAAGATCAAAGAGGGAAAAGGTTTTTTTAAAGTATTATTGGCGCAAAGAAAAAGATACAGATCTCTATTTAGGAATAACCCTTTGCATCCAATTTCTAAATAGTAGTTGGGTATCGTCCTCTGTACTGTTACAACTTAAGTTCATGTGTAGAGGAGCAGGAGTATAGCTTTGAGTGCCTTTCCCCCCACCGCTATTGACCTGATACCCTGGGACGAATATCTGCCTTTTTTGAATCAGGGATGCGATGTCTTTCTTTTTGGGAATACTAGCCGATGCGAGTGTTATTTGGACTGCACACTTGTTAAGGGGCCACTGAAGGTTGTAACCGTTAGTCAGGTGTTCGTTACTAAACAAACCCGAGGTAAAATTCAAAGGAATATCCCAATATATGTGATCATAAAAGACATTAATTCCTAAATCGCGTACAAAAGTTTTTCTAAATCCAAGACCTTTGTTGCTTATTTTCAATTTGGTGACGCTTATTCTAGAAAAGGAAAGTACAGCCACCATTAAAACAGCCAGCAGAATCAGACTTAAAACCAAGGCCACTCCATGTTCGTTTTCTAGGATTGTATTTTTAAAATGGTTTTGTTCGTTCATTGGAATTTTACCGATTTAATTGCTTTTTAAAATAATTTTCCATTACGCTATTCCAGGGGATCATTTCAAGGCTTGTGGAATAGTAATTTTTTTCCATTTCCTTCTTATTTTCATATTCACATCCCCAAGGCTCTCCATTTTCTATGCTAATGCATGTCGCATTTGTTGAGGAACCGTCTTTTGCCCTACACCGCTTATTTTGAATATCCAGCCACTCGCACATCTTTACCTTGTCTGGTTGTTTGGTGGCTTGAATCTTTCCAAGTATGGAAATTCGGACCTTTTTAATTTTTTCGGGATCAAATGGGACCATGGGGCAAGGTCCATTGCCGTCACAATACCAGTTGTTTTGAAGATCTTGATACGCCACTTGAAAATCTACTATATCATTTGCCAAGGGTTGACGGCCACCGGTAGTCCTATCGCTGCTCTTAAATATAAAAGATGTAGCTGAGTTCGAATCACATTCCGTGTTATTTCCCTGGTCAAGACAATAATAAATAGCAGGAAATACCTGGGAACCCGAAATAGGACGATCCAATGTCAAGGTGGATCCAGAGATGCTATTGATCTTTGCTACCTTATTGACACCTGCATCGCTTATTATAGTTTGCCAAATCCTTCCCGCAAATTCCCTGTCTGAGCAAATTCCTCCGCCGTTGCTTTGACAATCATCTGTACAGTTGTCGCCATAGCAGTTGTCGTAATTAGTGGTAGTGCGAGATTGAGCATCAGACGGATCCCTTACAAATTCTTTGAGATTTGGATATCTGAGCTTCTTTTTGGGCATCCCAAAATCGTCAAGGTTCAGTTTATTTACCGTGATGTTTTGTTGCCCTGAACCACTTTCTATTTTTGCCACTATTTGTTGGGAATTTTTAAAGGTTTTCATCTCATCACCGCCAATAAAGTGCCAATCAGAGATGTAAAGTAGATCAGACCACTGGTCGCTCGATTCGGTATTGTCTTTAATATAAAATGTGAGCTTTTTATTGGGTACACCGAACCCTGCTAGAATGAAGTCATTCTCGATAAGCTTTAAAAGCGATCTGGCTTCTCCAATATTCAGGCTGACATCAGTGATAGAAGTGATATGTTTTGCCTGGGTATTAAAGATTCCCCATATGCTTCCAAGAACTATTGCGAGTATGGCGAGAGTGACCAGCAATTCTACCAAAGTAAATCCATCCAATAACAATTTGTTTATTTTAAAGCTACTTTTTGTTTTCATAGGACAGGTTTCACTTTCTGAAGAGTTACGTTGTTAGAACAGCCATTTATGTTATTGAAGCATGCAGAGGTATCTTCTCCCCATCCAGCCTTCACACTAATTAATTGGTAGGGAAACGAAATGCTCGGAGTACTATTGTCTGATGTCTGTCCAACATCGTGCCTGAATTGAAAGATTCTTTGCGAAGTGGAACTTACTATTTTTAGATTAAGAAAAGTGGAAGGTGCTTGATTGCAAGAAAGTTCCTCACAATATCCGTCTACACTACAGGCAAAGCATTTATTTACAGGCTGTGTATCTTTATCAATAACCCTTTTTACCTGAAACGCCTCTCTAAAGGCAATATTCCGTTGGTTAGAAAATCGGCTGATATTAAAACTGTAAGTCGTTAGCTTCCAAAGCCCCAATATGCCAATCATAAGGATGCTGAGAGCAACCATTACTTCAATTAGTGTAAATGCAGAATTGTCCTTAATTATTTTTTTCATATACGTCTCCTAAGACAATTCTTCCCAAACGATTAATAACAATATCTCGAGCCATGAGTTTCCCATGTCCACTGGCTTCAACCGTTAACGTTGTATTGTTTAATCCTTCAAGAAAGCCTATCGGTGAAAATGTAATCTTAGAAGGATGTACAGAAATAGAAATATTTTCCGTCGTCATCTTTTTTCTTTTGATAGGATTAATGATGTTGTCACAATTCCAAGATTTAACAATCAAATAATCAAAGCTCCTATTTTCACCGTTTATTCTCATAGTTTTATCAAAGCAAATACTGACTTCTCTCTGGTCTTCCATTGCTCTAAACTTCGCAAAATATAGATCGTAATAAATCTCCTTTGAAATAGATCCCAGTTTGTTTAAAGGGCTATGTGTAGTAAAGGCTGTAGA
>JALXAE010000153.1 GCA_026992355.1 Syntrophobacterales bacterium
TCAAGAAGGGCGGAAACCCTTCCTTTTAGTTTGCACTGTCCAGACGTTGGCCTGAGTGTGCCTGCAAGTATCTTTAAAAGCGTGCTCTTTCCAGCCCCGTTTTCCCCTATTAGCCCAAATGTCTCTGTCTCCTTTACATTAAAAGTGATGTTGTTAAGGGCCTGAAAATCCACGTGAAAGGGGCGCCTCAGTATAATCTCCTTAAGCCTGTCCGCAGGCCGTTTATATAACCTGTAGACCTTTTTAAGCCTTTCTACTTCAATGGGGTATTCCACTTTAATCAAGTGCTTTACAGTTCGTCTGTGATGCCTGGTTTCAAAAGGGAAAACACCGTTGAGCCTACAAGAAAAATTATCACCGATAAGATAACCGATGCTACTAAATCCCTTAAGTCTACATGGCCGCCTATGAACATCTTTTGATAACATCTAGTAAGCCATGTCAAGGGATTGCAAAGAAGTATCCACTTGAACTTGGCAGGTACCATGGATTCAGGGTAGAGGATGGGTGTTACATAGAACCAGAGCTGGAGTCCCACGTTTATTATCTGGACAAAGTCCCTGTAAAGGGCGCAAAGTGCGGCAAAGAGGTAGCCAAAGCCTGCAGTCATCACCATTTGTGTAGCTAGTATTACTGGCAGATACAAAAGGCCCGCGGCCTTTAGGCACTGAAACTTCCAAAGAAGACCGATATAAATGATGGTTCCAAATATCTGGGGCAAAAGAGAGGTAAATACAGGTACTGCCGGAAGAATTTCCAGGGGAAATATCGTTTGCTTGAGTAGGGCAGACTGACTGATAAGGGAGTTAGCAGAAAGGTTTAAGGCCTCGGAAACACTTATCCATGGCAGAAGGCCTGCCAAAAGATAAAAGAAGTAGCCTGCAGTTGTGGGAAGCTCTGGAATCTTGACCTTGAGGACAAGGGCGAAAAAGACATAGAAGATGGCAATGGTGGCGATTGGAAGGATGAGGGTCCAGACAAGGCCAATTACCGAACCTGCATACCTGGCCTTGATGTCTCGTTTGATCCAAAGAATTAGTAAGTAACGGTTTCTTTTTAAGATAGTTAATATAGACACTTAGCTATTTCAATAAAAAAGCGGGAGCATAGCCCCCGCTTTTTGGCTGATTATACGAGTCTTTTAACTGCTAATTAACTACCTTCCTCCAGCACCTGTACAAGTATTACAGCTTGGCTGGCTGCCACCTGTTCTTCCAGGACTACACTCAGCTGCCAACAGTGTCTGCTGTGCGCCAAAGAGTGTGCTGCTTATGTAGGAGTAGATCATTGATTCGTTTGTTGCAGGAGTAATCCATGTAATGAACCCATCGATAAAATCAGCGGGCATACCCTGTATCTGGCAAGGAATGATCTTGTTGAGTTCGTGAGGAAGCTCAATATTCACGGATTTGACCTGTTCGTCATCATTCCAAGCTAGGACTGTCTGAGGTATGGCTTTGCCTTTCGAGTCTTTAATTGGGTCAACCAGCCATATTACGATTGTAGTGGCAGCATTGTAGGTTGGATCGATCCAGTAGCGCATGTCAACTTTGGTGTTGCCGGGGATTCCCTTGGATAAGCTTAAGACTGCATCTGATCCGTCTGAAGCCATATCATCCCTGTCAAGTGGCACAACAGGTATGAAAATTGCATCTTTGTTGGCCATATCCACCAGAAACGCATTTCCAGCTATCTGCATGTCAGCTTTTACTGAACGAAAGACTAGGTATCCTTCTACATTCTCTAGTCCCCTTCCGGAATTGGCCTTCCAGGAAAAACCGAACAGGTCATCATCTGTGCAGGGAAACTGACCATCTGTTACATGATGGCTGTCAACATCAAAAAAGGTCCAATGAATAGTACGTGTGGCAGTTGAATTATGATCACCAACCAAGGCGTCACTTGTGCATTTGAGTTGGCAGGTAATTCCAACCACTGTATCAAGATTTGCTCCATCGTGTACTACTGAAGGCACAAGTAATCCTCTATCATATATGCCCAGAGTGACGGCCTGTGCCTGACCCACGAAAAATACCATTCCAAGAAATGCTAAAAGTAATGTGATTCCTCTTTTCATAATCTTTTCTCCTTTTCTTAAGATTTTATGTTACTCCCTAAATAATCAAGTACTTGTTTTTGGACCTCTCCCTTGATCACCTCCTTTCCTTTGGTGTTTTTTACCGTGTATGTATGGTTTTTTTTGTCGGTGCCCGGTGATACCAGTTACCGTCTATTTTTAGCCATTTGTCCTTAAGCTGATTCTTGAAACTCAGGCTACCCAAGGCCGGGATTAGATATTCTATCTCAACCTCGGCAGTCGCATTATTTCCATTGATGGCTATATTTTTAACCTGAACGCTCTTGTAAATTAAGTTACCACCTCGCACATACGCGCTGATGGGTACCTTTTTTCTGAAATTGGGCTCTTCTAATTGATAGCAAGTAACCATGTCTCCTGTCAACTTGGAATTCCAATATTTTGTAACAAGACCTTTAAGCGAGTTTTTTGGGCCCTTGTTGGAAAGTTGCCACGCATAACTGCAAGATATTACAGAAATGGTAATTAAAATTCCAAAAAAGAGACTTGTTATTTCTGCGCAATGTTTCATTTATTGTATTGTTCGTTTAAATAATCGATTGTTTCTTGTGTCAATAATAAATTAAAGTCTACAAATAGTACCCCGTCTCTAACACCTTCAAGGGCCTTGTTATAGGCATAATAGTCCTGCACGACAGGAAATCCTTGCAAAAAAAGTGTCCATTCTCCCTTGGGCCTGCGGAAACAATATCGTCCATTTTCCAGTGAGATTGCTAGGGTATTATCCCCATTCGACATTATTACATTTTTTAGTCCTTCGCCTGGCGCGTAAAGCTTATCATTGTTTTTATCGTAAAAGATATGTCCGCACTGAATCCATTGTGGTTGCGGTCCTGCCGGCCTTGCAAACACCATGGTGAGCAAATACACATTAGCCCTGGTATCTTTATCAATTGATACAACGCCCCTGCCAAATCCCACCCCAAATTCCACATATTTATCGTTAAAAAGTAGAGTACCCTTGTTGTGCATGCTCTTTAGCAGGTTAAGAAAAAGGATGCTGGCCCCATCCTCTGGTGATAGATAGTCCTGCATAACAACCGCACTTCTGACCACTTCCGCCTGTTTGCTGGAATAATCAGCTAATGACAACTTTTCCTTAATGTTCGTGACGTTAGCTCCAAGCCCATTGACAATGGACTCGTCACAGATGGCCTGTGCCACTAGGTTAAGCTTGCCATTGTTTAACAGTGGCAAGCGGGAGTCGAGATAATCCATAACTTTATTGGTGACCCCGGTAGAATTTGTATCAGAAGAATTCGTGTCAAAAATTTTGGAAATCTTGTCCCGCCACTTATCGGGCTCAGAGATCAGGGATTCCAGCCATTCAATGACGTCTTGTTGCGCCTTAGCTATTGAAATGGTTGAGTTGGTATCCTTTGATTCTGAGGCCATAACCACAGACCTCACACAAGGAGCCATGAGTAAGGATATTATTAATATCGTTAAATACCGTTTTTTTATCAAGTCGGACACCAATGGATTCAGACAATTTTTGTAATTTTAAAAAGCAAATGTCACGCCAAAAATTAGTGATTTTGTAGTGTTTTTGTTTCGGTTCTAAAAGGGAATAATACGTCTTTTCAGATAGGCCAACCCATGTCTGGTTATTTTTGTTATTCTGCTGTTCAATTTTGACCAGATGTGACCAGAGGGCCAAATAACACTCCTATTGAGTCGCCGGCAGTATTTGAAAAAAGAAGGTCCATATTACCGTCACTATCCAGATCCGCAAATGACAAGTCCCTGGGAAGACTGCCGGCAGGTTTTTCCACCAGCATCCACTTGGTGCCGAGTCTGTGGGCAATAAAGATTCGGCCCTCTTCTCCAAGTGCAATCAAGGGCGAAGCTCCATCTTGCTTGACTGTGACAGCAAGGCCGCTGAACCCCCAGACCGGGGCCTTGATGTATTCTTTTGATACAACCTGCCCCTGGCAGTTTCCATAAAAGATGGTGCAACTTTGTTCCTTAAGGACCTCAAAAGTAACCGCCGCATCTTCACAGCCGTCAGCATTAAGATCAGCTGTTTTTACATAGGCAGGTGCGTCTTTTACTAAACCAATAGGTTTTCCAGGACTTTTCAGATAGTATTTTGAAAATTTCCTCCTTCCATTATTTATGGCAACCATAACCGATCCTGGTACAACCTCCACCCAAAAAATGTCTTTCTTTCCGTCATGGTTCCAGTCTCCTATTTCAACATTTTGTGCCATTTCATTTGTTGAAATCGCTTGGGGAACAAATAAAAATTCCCCTTTCTTTCCCCATAAAATCAGAATCGTATTCCCCTGATGAGGGCCAAGAACGATGTCCAGGTTCCCGTCTCCATCCAGGTCTGCGCACCTGATGCTCTTACAATTTATTGATACCTGAATCAAAGCCTTTTTAACAAAATCCTTTCCTGTATTTTCCCAGTACTGGACCTGGAAAAGCCCCTCTGCAGCAAGTATTATATCTTGTAAGCCATCACCATTCCAATCAACCGCTATAATCTTTCCAGGGTGATATCCCACCAGATCCTTGCCGTAGACCGGTCCCCTGCGGAATGTACGTTCAGGTCCACCCCAAAATATTACTAGTTTGTTATCTCCATGGCTTATGGCAGCTATGTCCATAAATCCATCGTTATTAAAGTCTGAGGAAATGGGAGAAAGAGGGGAAGACCCTACCTTTAGTTTCAGGTATAATGCATTTTCTTTTTTGGGTTTGGTGCTAGCAGTCGTTTTTTTTGTCGTTTCATTCGGCACATTAATTTTTGAGGCACACCCCCAGAGAAAAAGCAAGATAATAATAGATAGTGAAAGGACCTTACCGTAATATGATACTGCATTTTTCATATTATTCTCCCGCCTCGAACTTAAGAATCGTTTTGCAATAAGAAAAACACAAAATTATTTTTTAAAGTCCTCCATCATGGCCTGTTTTTTTCAGCTTTATCATTTGTTAATTTTTGGGCCGCTCCCAAACAGATTTTTCTCTCAGTTAAGTCAATAGGGGGTTGGTTTAGAATCTGATTATAGACCCTAAGACAGGATTTTGCGCCCGAGACTTCTCCAATCTGATTCAAATATTCAGAAAGACCACGAAATGTTTCTGGCAGAAATGGATGATAGCGTATTGAAACAAGCAATAATTTCAATGCCGTCATTTTATCTCCATTTAAATTTGCCACAACAGCCACCTGATTGTAGTCGTTGAAGATATCTATCCAATAGCCGTTCGTGTAAAGAAACTGGTTTTTTTCCCTGTTTATAATCGGCAATGCTGCCTCCAATAGGGCTTGCCGGTTCTGGAGCGTCATGTGTGAAGAAAGGGCCCTTTTCAAACTTTCGTTTAGGATAAACAATCTTGTCCCATGATATTTCTTTTTAAGGTCATGAAAAAAAAACAAACAACTAAGCAAAAAGATGGCCAGAATAACGAACTTTAAAATATTTATTATAATAATTTTCATAATAATGATTATTGAGGGATCGATTACACGTGAGCTTAAATAATACACAATCACATGGCCTAATGTCCAGATTAACCAATTATTACATGCAGGTAAATTATAAAACCATTCCTTAAAATCGTA
>JALXAE010000154.1 GCA_026992355.1 Syntrophobacterales bacterium
GGTACTGGTCAACACCGGGACGTCTATATATTCATCTGGACCGGATCGTCAATATCAAAGAAGCACAAATGCACATAATACGGTGATGATTGATGAATTTGATTCATCCGAAGTATGGGGAGGATTTCGAGTTGCGAGACGTGCTAAAATCTTAAATCTGATTTGTAATTTGGATCAATCCATAGCTTCTGCTGAGCATGATGGCTACAAAAGACTTAGCGGTAAACCTCGTCATTGGCGCAAAGTAGAGCTTCATGACGGGGTTTTAAAGATTTCAGACAGAATCCAAGGCAAAGGAACTCATAAAATTCAATGTGCTTGGCACCTACACCCTCAAATTAAAATCAAACCATTAAAAAGCAAAAACTGCAAGGCATTTCAATTAGACATTCCATTAGAAGGGAAAAAATGCGAAGTTAAAATAGTAACACACCCTTCCTCTGAGATAAGAATTGAAAATTACAACTGGCATCCAGAGTTTGGCATGTCTGAGCCCGCAAAACGATTGGTTGTTAAATATGAAGGCAGTCTTCCAACAACCATTGCCTCAAATTTTAACTAGTAAGTCGGAAAAAAATATGCGCGTCCTCATATTAACTTTCTATTATAAACCAGATTTATCGGCGTGTTCTTTTCGTGCTGCCGCCCTTTCACAGGCCCTTATGGAGCAGTACCGTGATAAATTACACATTGATGTACTTACTACATTGCCTAATAGATATCATAGCTTTGATGCAACAGCCCCACTAGATGAAACCATAGACAATATTCACATTAAACGATTTAAGATTCCGAAGCATAAAAGCGGCATGTTCGACCAAGCAAAAGCCTTTTTGAGTTTCTCTTTCCAAGTAATTAGATCCTTTCGCAGAGATCAATACGATATTATATTCGCTACGTCTTCCCGTCTAATGACAGCAATGTTGGGTGCTATTTTAGCAAGATACAGTTCGACACCTCTCTATCTTGATATACGAGATATTTTTACCGACACAATGCAAAACTTACTAAATGGGCACCCTTTAAGACTTGTTATCCCTTTATTAAAACAAATTGAGCTTTTTACTCTTCGTTCAGCCCTAAGAGTGAACGTTGTTTCAAAAGGATTCCTAGAATATTTTCAAAAAATAGTACCTAAGCAACATTTTAGCATTTTTACAAATGGAATCGACGACGAATTTATAGGAGTTTCTTATAATAACCCTGAAAAAAACCCTGTTCCAATAATATTATATGCAGGTAATATAGGGGAAGGGCAAGGGCTCCATCATGTGTTACCAGAAGCAGCAAAACATTTAAAAGACAAAGCAGAGTTTCTTTTGGTTGGGGACGGTGGAGCCCGATACCAACTTGAAAAAATACTAGGGGACAAGAAAATAAAAAATATAAAAATAAAAAATCCCATTCCAAGGACTGCGCTTATTAAACTTTATTCCAAGGCAGATTTTCTTTTTCTGCATTTAAACGATCATCGTGCCTTTCATAAAGTTCTACCTTCCAAAATTTTTGAATACGCAGCCACTGGAAAACCAATACTCGCTGGTGTGGATGGATATGCTAGGTCAT
>JALXAE010000155.1 GCA_026992355.1 Syntrophobacterales bacterium
GGCTTTAGCACGGCGTTCGGATAGTTTTTGGTTATAAGCTTCTGTACCTATGGAATCAGTATGACCTTCAATAATTATCTTAATTTCAGGATGTTTCTGAAGTACAGCTACAGCCTCGTCAAGAACGGGTACCCATTCTGGCTTAATGTTGTATTTGTCAAAATCAAAGTGAATTCCGCGGAGTACAATTTTCTCTTCTGGCACTTCTTCGTAAAATACGTCTTTTACAAACTGAGCTAATGCTTTTTTGTCATTAAGCAAAGTAACACCATCAGCCATTATGCAATTTCCGATCTTGCTGATTTGCTCCAGAGTAGCCTTACCCTTAGCGGTTTCCGCAAAGGATACCACATGAAAGCACAGATTGGGGTATTTATTAGAAAGCGTTTGCGCTTCCATCACCGGGTCTGTTCCTTTATTAGCCTTTCCATCGGAGAAAATGATAACGGCCTTCTTTCCGGGCATTTTTGCCAATACCGGATCCAACCCTATGATACCAGGTCCCATAGGAGTAAGACGACCATAAATACCTAGATCTTCCCTAATTTTCCCTATAGCCACACCAAAGGCAGACCTTTCGTAAACCTGAGGAGCAAGTACTTCCTGGAGCGGAGCAAAAAGTTCTATAGCACCTTCATAACCCAATTCAGGTATAAGTTCATTCATTCCGCTCAATACCTTTTTGGCGAGTTTAATCTTAAGCTCCTTCATTCCCTTATGTGTCATATACATGGATCCCGATTGATCTACGAACAGTATAAAGTGATCCACCTTAGGTACTAATTTGGCCTGAGCAGGCACAAAACCAGCAAATAACACAGCTAATGAAATAGCTACAACTAATAAACCTTTTCTTACCTTCATTACTTTACCTCCCTACTTTTGGTTAAACCTCTGATAAAAAACCCCAAACTACTTTAATCTAAGACAATCTAAGAAGCATTACACCTTCCTGACTGGAATGCCCCTTATTGCACACAACACCATTTTACGGAAATTAACCAGCCTACTTCCATGGACAATCAAATAAGCCTTTTTATCCAAACCAAACTAAGCTGATCACGGGTATCATATTTGCAAAATCTTTCTAGGAGTGCGGCATCACTTGCTTGGCGAATGTCAAGAAGCCTGTCAAAATCCTTTTCCACAACAATGTTACAAACATCAAGAGGAACCCGCTGTATGAAATCGAGTTCATCATCAGTCCACAATTCACCAGCTATGTCGTACACACCTCGCTCAATCATCTCGGTACTACACACCTTGTAACATGCTCCACATTCACATTTGTATATAGCGTCGAAATCATCAGGTATTGGAAGGCCAGCCTCGCAAAACGGACAAACAATGATATGAACAGGCACACTAGAAAAACTACTTTTTTTCATAGCAACAGACCCAGAACCTCCTTCCCACATGATTCAACCTACCCCTCATCCACTATTAAGTCCGCCTCATTTCCGCATACGGTGCACTTGCGAGTTTCTTTTTTCTTTTGAACCCTTTGCCCCTTTTCGTCCTCAACGTCTACAAACGTACATGTAACTATCATCTCCGCCTCATTACCACACTTCTCACACGTACAAACCTCCCGTTTTTCGTTCATAAAACCTCCTTAACTCTATTACCATATTACAGGCTTCTTTTGTCTCAGCTATTACAAAATATATGCATTATTACAAAATAAAGCAAAGGGAAAACGCGAATTATTATTCATTTTATCATCATATCGCTGAATTTATCGCGAGAACAAGCAATTACAATGTTACTTTTTTCATCACCGAACTGCCCACAATCGACCAAAACCTCCCCACCAGGTTTTGCATCACTAAAAGAAGCCACTATTTCGCTACAAAGTCGCAAATAATTTTCCAAATGAGCCTGATCTCTCACCACTAGCAATCCCCTGGGGCCTGGTACACCTCTGCAATTAAACAATACATCTTTTTCGCCAGCTAATCTTTCCAGCTCTTTGTTGTCATGGTGATTTCTTCCTACAAATAAAATAACCCCCTCATCCAACACAAAAAACCTACTGTGCTTTAACATTTCAATGTGACGAACCTCTGCATCCGGTAGTTCTAAAAGAAGTCTTTTCAACTTACGAGAAAATCCCTCTTTGGTCAGTAAACACCCTCCACCTGGCGGTGTAAATTTTACAATCCCAAATTTTTCCGCAAGCTCCATTTGTTGCCTTCTGCTTCTCCCCTGAATTGCCAATAACCTACTTCTATCAACCAAACCTCTTTTCTCAACTTCTGTTTCCGGAAGCAATTTAGCGCTAAGGGGTCTCAACACCAAGCCCTGATAACCCGACAATTTTTCTACACTTCTCAGCGTATTAAAACGCTGGCTCATAGGACGCTGGCCAAGAACTTCACCCGTGAACAGAAAATCAGCCCCTTCCTGTTCCATAATTCTTCCGGCAGCTCTAAGCATTAAGGCATGACAATCAATACAGGGATTCATATTAGAACCATAACCGTATACTGGGTTTTTGACCATATTCAAATGCTCTTCACTAATATTCACAACGCGTATAGGTATGCCCACAAGTTCGGCTATTTCACAGGCTTGTTTACTATCCCAAAATGGCGTATCAAAGGTCACTCCAATAACCTCTATCCCCTGCTGTTGCAAAACTTTCGCAGCAAGTAAGCTATCCAGACCACCCGATATTAGACCCACAGCAACAACTTTTCTTCGTTCCACATTAATTCCCCTTCATCAACAATTCAAAACGACACATCATTCATCATTCCATTCGAAACCCACCTAAGTCCAAACATAACCGCTCAAATCCCAGTTTTTCAGCGAAACATACCAGTTCATTAACATTGATATACTCAGTGAAAATTCCCAAATAATCAATTTCGATTTCCAAGCGGATTGATTTACCATAACCATTAAACCTAGCCCTTACAGGGCCAGGAACACGCTTTTTTACGAACTGTTCAAGCATGTCAATGCGTTTTATGAGATCAGCGTTTAATTCGTAATCATAAGGAATTCGAGTGGCAAGACAGCTTTCAAACCTAAACCACAAATCGTCTGTCCATGTAATTTCTCGTTTCGCCACTTCACGAACCTCATGTTTTGTAAACCCCGCGGTTTTTAAAGGACTTATGACACCAAGTTCTTTAAGGGCAACAAAACCTGGACGTTCATCCAGCGAATCACTTGCCAGAGTGCCATCGCATAAAGCATCGCATTCAAGTCCAACTATTTCATCAAGTATGCTGGAAAACATTAAGTATTTACAATAATAACATCTTTTTTTGGAATTGCGCTTGATCTCTTTATTTGAAAGAAGATTCAAATCTATGACTTTTAGGATAGGAAGCTCTCTACAGTAATGATTTTTCAGGTAAGAAATAAAGTTTTCTGCAGACTTAAAAACTTCAGCCGGTAACAGATCATGATTCACAAAAAAAGCAGTAGCATGACTTTTCGTTTGTGTAACAATAAACCAGAGTAAAAAGCTACTATCCAGTCCCCCAGAATAAGCAACGGCCCAATGACTCCGTGACTGTATAATATCTTTCAACCGTTTCCATTTTTTGTCAGGAGTCATTTCACTTTTGGTTCAGAACTTCCTGGAAGATATTTTTGAGGTTTAGTGAGAAGAAAACGGCCATCCTTTATCCACGATTTCAAAATCTCAGCTATTTCCTTAGCCCTTACATAGCTGGACAAAGGTACAGTGGGGACTTCCTTTCCCCTTATCCTTATTGTACCGCTTTTCAGTTCAGCATAGTTCACTTCCCCTAACGGTTCAGGTTCGGTAAAACTATAATCCTTAATCTGGGTTACTATTTCATCATCACCTACCCCCGTATAATATGCCATCTCCTCATCCAGTATGGGAACAGGTATCCCTATTCCGACAGCAAGGGAACAACCATACCCTAGCATACTTACACCCACAAGCCACCTCCCGCTCATCTGCTTTAGATCTCCGAGGAGCATCAGGGTACCGGCAGGTGATTTTGGAACCCCCCTCTCATTTCTAGGTACATTGGGATTGTGTTGGGTGCCGTGCCAAATTACATAACCCACACCTCCTCCCAGAAACACCTGAGTTCCAAGCCCTATCGTCTTGTAAAGGGGATCATTAAGGAGAGGGCTCAAACATCCAGATGTAGAATAATTCGCATTGCCTAGCTTTGGTTTAAGAACTCCCATATAGGTATAAAGCGTTTTAGAAGAGAGATTCACAGCACAATTATAATTTTGATAGGCATTCCGAGGATTACATAAGGTTGCATTGGGAAAATCCTTTAAATATAACGTCTTTTCTACAAACCTGTTGGGATAACAATCTGTCCCATAGGCTTCCGCTTTCAATCTTACGGGCTTGCCACTTACTAGATCCTGAATTACATGTCCACCTCCATATTCAAATAATCCAGGATGTATACGATTCAGGGGATCATCCGCCGCCGGTTCAGTTGCTCCAATATATATGTCAACAGCGGCAAGCCCAGCATAAGCCGGAACATTGTTTATCCATACCCTATGAGCTTTTATAGGGGGAGAAGTATGTCCGAAATTTAAAAAAGCTCCAGATGAACACATAGGAGCAAATGTGCCGGTGGTAACTACATCAACTTCTTGAGCAGCCTTTTTCTCACCTTTTTCTCGAACAATCCGTGTCATCTCTTCGGCGGTAACAACAACGACATCACCACTTTTGATTTTTTCATTTATCTCTTCGTAGGTTCTAGAAAATCCCATCTCAATCTACTCCTTAAACACCTTTGAGTACTGCATCCTTGAGCCTAAGGATATTCCTACGCCACGTATGTTTTATACGGGTGTAAGTCCCCCTATCCTTCTCAGCCAGCATCCTGGCAAATTCCATAGTCTTTTCAAAAAGTTCATCGGGCGGATACGCCCCATCAACTATTTTAAGTTCCGCAGCTTCATGTCCTCCAATCCTTTTACCCGTCAATATCAACTCCCTCACCGCATGAGGATTTGGGAGCATCTCAACAATCTCTTGCATCAGCATGGAAAATGGAATCTGAAGGTCCACTTCCGGAAAACAAAACCAGCCTCTATCCTCTCTCATAAACCTGAAATCCAGAGCCGCAGCAAGTATTGCTCCACCAGCAAATGTATGCCCTGTTAAACAGCCAACAGTTGGAAGGTTTAAAAGAGTCGCCTTTAAATAAACCTTGTCCATAAGAGAAGCAAATTCCAGAAAGTACTCCTTTGGCTTCTCTTTTAGCCAGTCAAGATTTATTCCTGTACACCAGTATTTTGGGGAGTTACTCGTTATTACCAGGGAAGCATTTCCCGGCGTCGCTTCTATCTCATCAAAAACCTCAAGATACTCTTTGAGCACTTCTTCGGTAAATGTATTGGCTTCATCACCATTTGTAAGGGTCAAAACCAAAACCGAACCTTCCTTTCTAAGATCCATGTAAGATCCCATAATAACTCCATAAGTCATGTTCTATAACTCGCATTTATATCTACATAACCGTGAGACAAATCACAGGTCCAAACCCTAGCCCAGGAATTTCCTTCCTGCAACTTTAAGGTCACGACAAAACTATTTTTTCGGAAGATTTCAGCAGCTTTTTTTTCTGTCGAGTCATCCAATAGGGGTATTCCCTCTTTGAAAACGCACAAATCATCAAAAAATAAAGAAACACCGTATGGATCAAAATTAATTCCTGCCCTTCCTGCTGCAGCCACAATTCGTCCCCAATTGGCATCACATCCAAAAAAGGCGGTTTTAACCAGAGGCGATTCAGCAATACATTTTGCAATTTTTCTGGCATCATCACGGCTCGATGCACCTTCAACTCGTATCTCTACAAACTTTGTCGCTCCTTCACCATCTTCCACTATCTGTCTGGCAAGATCCTCGCACACCTTGTACAGCAAAGCCTTAAAAGCATCAAATTCCTTACTGTGAGCACCATTAATCTTTTCTGAACAGCCGCTACCGCGCGTCAGTAAAACTACCATATCATTCGTACTCGTATCGCCATCAACGGAAATACAATTGAAGGTTTCATCTACAATTTCTTTAAAGGTTGGCTGTAAAAGGGAGGGTTCGACATACACATTGGCACATACAAAAGCAAGCATTGTCGCCATATTGGGTGCAATCATGCCAGAGCCCTTAGCAACACCACCAATGCAAATTTTTCCTATATCCGTTTCAATCTCACCGTAAGCAAATTTAGGAACCGTATCGGTAGTCATAATAGCTCTGGCAAAGATATCCCATTTATCTTCTCTTAGGCCTCTTACTAAGCTCACTGCATGTTTACCGATTTTTTTCGTGTCAATATGAGGCCCAATAACTCCAGTGGAAGCCACAACAACCGCTTCATGGGAAACACCTAGCCTTTCCGCAATAATTTTGCAGGACTCCTCGGCGTTTTTTATTCCAGCCTTACCTGTACAGGCATTAGCTATACCGGCATTTACCAACACTGCCTTAACAATGCCATTTGAACGTTCCAGATGATTTTTGCTCACTTCCACCGGGGCCGCGGTAAAAACATTTTTTGTAAAAACAGCAACACAAGGGGAACCACTGGAATCCTCTGAAAGAATTAGCCCCAAATCCGGCCGATTTTTGTATCTCATGGAACATTCTACCGCATTGACCAGAAATCCTGGAATCACAAAGGGTTTTCTAACGACCACAACATTTTTTATACTTTTTTCCGCTGCCGCATGGACACGGTTCATTTCTTCCCACCTTCTTTTTTGCTTTCACAGGCTGACGTTTAGGGCTTTCTTCACCTCCACCGTAATACATCGGTTGAGATTCTTGCTCCTTTCTGAGCTCCCTAACCTCGTCTTCTCTCTCGATCTGAATATGAAACAGCACTCTAACTGTATCCACCTTTATACGCTGTATCATTTCATCGAAAAGTTCGTGAGCTTCCCGTTTATAGGCAACTAGAGGATCCTCCTGACCATACCCTCTAAGACCAATCCCTTCCTTAAGATGGTCCATACTTAAAAGATGATCCTTCCAGTGGTTGTCCACATTTTGTAACAGTATAAAGCTTTCTAGCTGGCGAAATAAATCTTCACCAAGTTCTTTTTCTCGTTCATCATATCTACGTAAAGCCTGATCAATAAGATCCTCTCTGAATTCTTCCAGGGATTTGCCGTTTTGAAGCACCTCAAGGTCTGGTTTAAAACCAAAAATCTGAACAAATTCCGTATTAAGCCTATCCAGATCCCAATCTTCGGGTCCCAATTCTTCATTGCAATATTCAGCCACCATTAGACCAACGATATCTTGAATCATGTCCTGAATAACACTCTTCAGGTTTCCACCAGCCAGAGCCTCCCTTCTCTGCCTGTAAATAATCTCCCGCTGATGATTCATCACGTCATCAAATTCCAAGAGCTGCTTTCTAATGCTAAAGTTATGAGCTTCAACTTGCTTCTGGGCATTTTCTATCGCTCGGGTAACAAGCCTGTTTTCGATGGGAACACCTTCTTCCATTCCCACCTTGTCCATAACTCGCGCTATTCTGTCGGAGGCGAAAATTCTCATCAGATCATCCTCCAGAGATAAATAAAATCTGGAGGATCCCGGATCTCCTTGCCTCCCGGATCTACCTCGAAGCTGGTTATCGATCCGCCTTGATTCATGGCGCTCTGTACCTATAACGTGGAGCCCCCCGAGCTCAGCCACACCTTCCCCAAGGACAATATCAGTCCCTCTACCGGCCATATTGGTAGATATTGTAACCGCGCCCTTTTCTCCTGCTCTGGCAATAATCTCCGCTTCCTTCTCGTGATGTTTAGCGTTCAGTACCTGATGAGGAATACCCTCCTTTTTTAACATTGCACTCAAGCGCTCTGATTTTTCTATACTAACTGTTCCAACAAGTACCGGTCTTCCTTGCTTGTGGAGCCCTTTAATTTCATTCACCACAGCCCTGAACTTTTCCTTTTCAGTCTTGTAAATACAATCGGGATAATCAATCCGAATCATCTTTTTATGAGTAGGAATTACTATAACATCCAGGTTGTAAATCTTGGCAAATTCTTCCGCTTCCGTTTCTGCTGTCCCTGTCATACCAGCCAGCTTGTCATACATTCGAAAGTAATTCTGGAAGGTGATGGTTGCCAAAGTCTGGTTCTCATTTTCGATTCTTACACCCTCTTTGGCTTCCAGTGCCTGGTGAAGGCCATCACTATATCTTCGGCCAGGCATAAGGCGACCCGTAAATTCGTCAACGATAACAACTTTACCCGCCTTAACAACATAGTGAACATCACGCTTGAAAAGATAGTGAGCCTTAAGAGCCTGATTGACGTGATGAACGAGATCTATGTGGCGAGGATCATACAGATTATCCACACCTAACAGCTCCTCAACCTTTGCCACACCTTCTTCTGTAAGAGCAACGGTATTGCTTTTCTCATCGACGTTAAAATGAACATCCTTTTTAAGCCTTGGAATAATGCGGTTAATTCTGTAATACAACTCTGTTGATTTCTCAGATGGTCCAGAAATAATCAAAGGAGTTCTGGCCTCATCTATCAATATGCTATCTACCTCATCCACAATGGCATAATAGAGTTCCCTCTGCACCATATCCTCAAGACGGAATTTCATATTGTCTCGCAAATAATCGAAACCAAATTCATTGTTGGTGCCGTATGTTACATCAGCATTGTAAGCTTCCTTTCGTTCAGCATCTTCTAGTCCATGAACAATACATCCAACAGATAAACCTAGAAATCTATAAATCTTTCCCATCCATTCACTATCACGCTTGGCAAGATAGTCATTCACCGTAACAACATGAACACCTCTACCAAGCAAAGCATTTAAATAGACCGGCATTGTTGCAACAAGCGTCTTTCCCTCACCAGTCTTCATCTCAGCAATCTTTCCCTGATGAAGAACAATCCCTCCAACAAGCTGAACATCAAAAGGCCTCATCCCAAGGACCCGTCTAGATGTCTCTCTTACCACTGCAAAAGCTTCCGGAAGTAGCTCATCAAGAGACGCACCTTTAGCTATCTTATCTTTGAATTCCCAGGTCTTGGCCTGAAGCTCTGCATCACTTAACTTCATCATTTGTGATTCAAGAAGGTTAATCTTATCAACAAGGGGAGCAAGTCCCCTGAGATATCTTTCATTGTAGCTTTTGAATATCTTACGAAACATCTTCATAAACATAACAGTTACGCCTCCCTCACGTACCTGAACCGCTCATTTTGCTTTGAAGTCATATATCATGATTTTTTAAGGGTCAATGACAGATACCATGAAATAGAAAAGGTGGGCTACTTCAAAGAAAGCAAAAGAGCTACTTCATCACAATTTGGAAATTTTGAGCATTTCAGGCAATCTTCCCAGATTTTTTGAGGGAAAATATTTTTATCCACAACTTTAAAGCCAATCCTTTCAAACAAACGTTGCTCATAGGTCAAAACAAAAACCCTTGAAACTTTCAACTTTTTAGCTTCATTAACACAGGCCTTAATAAGTGCCCTCCCTATACCCTTACCCTGTTCTGACTTCATAACAGCCAAAGAAAAAATTTCCGCAAGGTCCTCCCCCATTACTCTCAGCCCGCAACAGCCGACAATTTTTCCATTCCCTCTATCACAAACGTGGAAGTCCCTCACCCTGGAATACAATTCCCCGAGAGTTCGAGGAAGAAGCCTCCCTTCCTGAACAAAAGGTTGGATTAATTCGTGTACAGACCTTACGTCTTCTACTGTCGCCTTCCTTATCAACATTTCATCATTTATTTTCATTTTTCATTTCCCGAGCTTTTACAGATCTAAGTATGCTGACTTCCTCCCTGATCTTGACTAAATCCTCGGTCATCATAGCCCACCCATACCAGTAGGCATAATCGGGGCTCGCATGGAAAACACCCTGATATGTTCTCATTCTGTGCTTTAAATACATTTTAAGCAACATCTGATCAATATGAGAAGCCTGATCAAGCCTGCCCCCACCTGTTCTCATAAAATACAACAGGTCAGGATAAGCAAAGCTGTAGCCTGTGGGCTTCTTAAGAATTCCGTCCCTATAAAGAGCAGCTACAACTTCTATGGCCTGGGCCATTAATCTATCAGCTTTTCGTATCATAGAATCTCCCATCTGAAGTTGCTTCTTCGCAAATGATAAAGAATGACACTTTTTACACACAGAAAGCATTCGCTTGCGTTCCTGCACCCAGGCTGCATTTGTTAATCGAGCCATATCTAAAGACTTAACAATTTCCATTCTTTCTGTTGCTTCCCCGGTAATTGGATTTAAAATCCCCAAAGCCTTCAAAATTACTATCCTGTCTTGTGCCCACTCCTTGTCCTCGGGCAAAGGTAACCGCACTCCACAAAATCCCCAAGCAGTATGGTTTTCATGGGTACCTCCAGGTAAGTGGCAGTCCTGACAGGTTGGAGCCAAAGCATCTTTTGGTAAATTTCCTCTCGCTTTTGCAAACCATCTGGTACCGTGTTTGGAGCTGCTCCACATTTCCCACTGTGGGTGATCAAAACCCATGTGACATTGCTGACAGGCACGAGGATTCCTGGCTTCTTTAACAGAAAAAAGATGTCTTGTATGACATGAATCGCAGGAATTGTTTTGGTATCTTACCCCCATTTTCTTCAGACGTTCTTTTTCTTCAGGAGGTTTTATGCCCATGCTGTGGCACCCACCACAACCCTTTCCACCTTCTATCAGCTCATCTGGCTCAAGATGAGTAACAGGTATGGCAATAAGCGTCACCCAGCCTTTGCTGTGTTTACCTTTCAAGAACTGGTTAAGTTGTTCTTCGTGGCACTCACCACACGTATATTCATCAGGAAATTGAACAAGATGAACGGTCTTTCTTCCGGAGTGTTTATCGCCGTGGCAATCAGAACAAATTACGCCTTCCTCTGAATGACCACTATTCTTCCAGTCAGAAACAATGCCAGGTGTGACCTTAGAGTGGCATTTGACACAGGACGGAACTTTCTCGCCTGCATAACCTTCCGCAGGTACACACAAAGCAAACATTACCAAACCTATCAGTAGTAATCCCCCAGCCATGCACCTTATCAAGCCCATATATTTATCTCCTCTTCCAATTCAACACCCGCTGTTTTTTTAACCTCTCGCTTAATCCTTTCTATAACGGCCATAACATCGCTGAAAGTAGCACCGCCTGTGTTAATAATCCAGTTGGCATGCTTTTCACTTACCATTGCACCACCAATTCTGAACCCTTTAAAACCGCACTTGTCAATAAGAAACCCGGCGGAAATATGAGGAGAAGGGTTTTTAAAAACACATCCTGCTGACGGTTTGCCCAAAGGTTGACTTTCAAGGCGTTGCTTCATAACTGTTCTGACTCTGCTTTCTACCTTTTCTGCTGTACTTTTTGCCAAAAGAAGTATGGCAGAAATCACTATAAAATCATCTGGAATATTCGAATTCCTGTAAGATGGCGAAAAATCTTTCTTATAATCATACCATTCACATTTACCTTCAGGTGTAATCACTTCAACTGATGAAACAATATCTGCCATACAGCCAACAGGGGTCCCAGCATTTTGAACAATAGCCCCCCCGATTGTTCCGGGAATCCCAGCCAGAAACTCACAGCCAGCAAATCCACAACCGAGACAAAAAGCAAGTAATTTTTTGGTTTTGAGACCCGCCCCAACATGAAGCTTAATTGTCTCCCCTTGAATGCTTAAAATCCTCAATAAATCAAAATTTCTCAGATAAATAACAGGCTCTGAAATGCGGTCGTCAGATACCAACAGATTACTTCCTCCACCCAAAACACGCCATTTTGCATAATCACCCCTGATTAAACGAATAAGTTCAGCTAATGACTCTTTAGTTTCTGGCTCCAATAACAGATCTACAGATCCTCCTATCTTAAAGGTCGTATAATTGGAGAGTTTTTCAGCAAGATGGATTTTTACGCCGGAGATTTCTTTTTTTATCAAGTTCACAAATTGAGATTCCATTACTGCGTTAAGCACTTTAGCAATTTATCACCAATCTGCCAGACATTTCCTGCTCCCAGGGTTATAACCACATCTCCAGGTTTAATAACATCCAGAAGCTGAGTCATTAACTCACCTTCATCTTTACAAAAACAAACCAGCGCATCAGTATTCGGTTTAATCAAATCAGCCATAACCCTTCCCGATATACCCGGGATGGGTTTTTCTCCTGCAGGATAAATTTCGGTCACAAAAAGCAAATGACAATTACAAAAGCAGGTAGCAAATTCCTTTTGAAGGGCAAAGGATCTGGTATATCTATGAGGTTGAAATATGGTGACAATCCTTTTGTCTGGATAGTACATGGAGAGTGTCTCAAGAACGGCTTTTATTTCAGTCGGGTGATGTCCATAATCATCCAGTATAATCACGCCGTTACAGTTGCCTTTTAGTTGCAGTCTCCTTTGAACTCCTGAAAACTTAGAAAGGCCATGAAAGATTTCCTTCCATTCCAGACCCAATTCTCGAGCCACCCCAATCGTAGCCAAGGAGTTGAGCACATTATGCTTTCCCGGAACATTCAGCCGAATTTGTCCTACTTCCTGACCATTTAGGATCAATTCATAAAGACAACCAGAACCATCCAGCTGAAAATTAGAAGCCCTGATTTCGGCTTCTTCGTGAAATCCGTAAGTGAGATAACGTCTCTTTATGTTTGGTAGCAGTCTTTCCCGAATGTAATCGTTATCGTAGCACACAACAGCCAATCCATAAAAAGGCAGGCGGTTTACGAAGTTCGTAAACGATTCTATAATATGGTCAAGATCCCTGTAATAATCCATGTGTTCAAGGTCAATATTGGTTACGACCGCAATGGAAGGGGTTAACTTTAAGAAAGTTCCATCACTTTCGTCAGCTTCGGCAACAAAAAAATCTCCACTCCCTAGTTTTGCATTAGTACCCCATGAATTTAATCTTCCTCCAATGACCACCGTAGGATCTACACCAGCTTCATGAAGAAGAGTCCCGACCATTGACGTAGTGGTGGTTTTACCGTGAGCACCGGCAATCAAAATTGAATGCTTCATCCGCATAAGCTCCGCAAGCATTTCTGCCCGAGGAATCACTGGTAAACCGGAAATCTTCCGAGCCGCCATAAGCTCAGGATTATCTTCCTTTACAGCGGACGAAAAAACCACCACATCAGCGTCTCCGATATTTTGAGGGGCATGTCCAACGTAAACCCTGGCCCCAAGGCTTTCTAACCTTTTGGTTACCTCACTCTCTTTGATATCCGATCCTGTAACCTCGTAACCCAAGTTCAGCAACACCTCGGCAATACCACTCATACCAATTCCGCCGATTCCTATAAAATGAACTTTTTTATACGATGGATAATCAATCATGAGCGCCCTCTTCCCCCATCTCTTCCCTTATAATCCTCAGCCACAAACCAATAATTACTCCAGAAGCCACCAAATGACTACCTCCATATGACATAAACGGCAGGGGAAGCCCTTTTGTTGGCAAAATCCCTACAACAACCGCACAGTTTGAAAGAACCTGAACCACGAGAAGAGCAAACAATCCAATAGCAAGAAGTTCATTTCTCAAATCACGTATGTGACCAATCACCTGAAAAAATGTGTAAAAAAGCAAACCATACAGAACCAATATGGCCACAAGTCCAATAAAGCCCAATTCGTGAGCAGTGATGGAAAATATAAAATCCGTGAATGGCTCTGGCAAAAACCGAAGTTTCTGAAAACCGTTCCCCAGACCTTGACCTAAAATACCGCCAGAACCAATGGCTATCCACGACTGAATTATCTGATAGCCTTCTTTCTGAGGGCTTTCCCAGGGATTATAGGTTGCAATAATTCGATTCCACCTGTAATCAACCTTATAAACAAAAAAATAGAAGACGAGTATTCCCACAAGCAAATACACAAAAAAATGGCGCCATGGAACATTAGAAGCCATAAGCATAACAACTGTTACAAAGGCAAGCAATACAGCATTGCCGAAGTCTGGCTCCATCAGGATACAAGCTGCAATTATACTCATAATAACTGTATAAAACAAAATACCCTGCCTAAAGTTAGATAATTTTTCCCTTCGCCTAACAAGGGCATCCGCCAGATAAACTGTCCAGAAAACCTTGGCAAACTCCGCAGGTTGAAAATGCAATCCACCAGGAAGTATGTACCACCTGCATGCTTTGTTGTAACATGTTCCTACACCGGGAATAAGAAGTGCTCCCAAAAGCAAAATCAGAAGAAGCATCACCGGCTTAGAAAACCTATACATCAGCTTTAAGGGAGCCCTGGATGTAAAAAAAACTGCGCACACAAACCCTATAATATAAAAAAACTGGCGAATCGCAAAAATATCGGCTCTTCCAGCCAGGTCGATTCCATAAACCCCACTTGCTGAAAAAACCATAACAAGACTCAAAGCCAGGAGAAGGAAGCAATAAAGAAGAATTTTATTGGCGTAGTACATTGCGAACCAACCTTTGGAAATGTAAACCCCGCTCCCTGTAATTAGTGTACTGGTCAAAGGATGAACATGCGGGAGAAAGTAAAACTATATCGCCCTTTTTCACACGGCTTATAATAATAGAAAAGGCTTCCTCTAAATCTTCTGCTTTAAAGACGTTTTCCACAACACCATTCAAACTATTAAAAAGCCTTTCCTTCACTTCTCCAAAAACAACAACGCCTTTACATTTTTCATTCACAACGTTTTTGAGTTTATCAAATGAAAGTTTTTTATCCTTCCCACCAAGAAGAAGCCATACATTGTTATCAAAAGATTCCAAAGCTCTAATTGTCGCTGCCACATTTGTGGCCTTCGAATCATCGTAAAAACTTACCCCATTGAAGGTTCCCAACCACTGCAACCGGTGAGAACTTGGGCGAAAGTGCGAAAACACATCCCATATCACCCTCTCAGGAATATTCCACAACAATCCAACCAGTGCAGCAGCAGCCATGTTTTCAAGATTATGCGCACCTAAAACCTTATCTTCAGGAAAAGTAAAAAGAGCTTCAATTCTTCTGGGTTTTTCAATGGCTACATTTATAGTAGAGGAAGAAATATAGGCTTCAGCCTTAGGATCAACACGACTCCATCTATAGGTAAAATCATCGGGCTGAAAATGTTTCAAAATATTCGGATCGTCTCCGTTCAATACAATAAAAGCTTTTTTACTTTTTGCCCTGGCCTTGTGAATTATCGATATTTTTGAATAAACATATTCTTCAAAAGATGAATACCTATCCAGATGATCCTCTTCAATATTCAGCAAAACAGCAGTATCCGGCTGGAAATGCGGACTCATATCTAACTGAAAACTGCTAACCTCGACTACAGCTATATCCCAATCTTGCTTGTCAGAAATAGCTCGAGTCAAGGGAGTTCCAATGTTACCCCCAACGAATACATTGCTACCGCTACGCCTGAATATCTCACCAATAAGCTCAGTTGTTGTGGTTTTGCCATTGGTTCCAGTAATAGCAACAGTTGGGCATTTCAATTGTCTCCACGCCCATTCTAGCTCACTCAATACTTCAACACCACTGTCTTTGGCTTCAACAATGAAAGGAAGATCAGGAGGAACTCCCGGGCTTAGTATTATTTGCTTAAAACTCCTAACATCGCCTACATCGTGGGAACCAAGAATTAACTCGCAATTTAATCTTCGTAACTCCTCTATTACTTTGCCATCAAACTGGGTCTCCAACTTAATATCAGTGGCAACAACCCTTTCTCCCTTTAACGCTCTACAAACCTCCAAACCCGATAGACCAAGACCAACAACAAGAACTTTTCCCTGGTTCATTTCCTAGAAACTTTCCCTTTCCACTGAATTAGCGGCTCAATAGCCTTCTCAAGGGTCATTGACCTGGATGCCTTGAACAGAATCACAGCACCTTCGATCCAATTGCTTTTTAACCAATCTACTATTCCCTCATGAGTTTCTGCTGAAAATACCTGCATGTCTGACCTTTTCTGCTTCGCTTTTTCGGATATAACCTTCCCAAACTCTCCAATCGATATAACACTTTTTACTGGAGAAGCAGCAAGTTTTTCTCCTATCTGCTCATGAAAAGCAACCGAATTATCTCCTAATTCCTTCATATCTCCAACAACTGCGACGAATGGCCGGTTATACTGGAACGCAATATGAGAAACGGTCTCTATAGCCCTCTGCATAGAACCAGGATTGGCATTATAGCAATCATCAAATATCACTGTTCCATCGGAAAGCTCTATCTTCTGCATTCTGTGACTCACAGGAGACCAGCCTGACAGTTTATGAGCAACATCAATTAAGGAGACACCAAAATGAGTTCCAACGGCAATTGCCGCCAGAGCATTTAATACATGATGCTGACCATAGGCCGAAAAGGAAACCCTTTCACGCTCCCCATTGTATTCAACTGTAAATTCCGTACCTTCCATGGTTATTGAAATGTCTTTAGCATGTACATCCGCCCCATCACCCATACCAAAAGATATAATCTTTTTACCTGTGGCCTCAGCACGCTTCATAAGCCTGGCATCATCAAAATTAGTCACTATTACACCGTTATCCGACAGATTATCCCACAGAAGAACTTTCTCTTCGAGCACCTTATCTTCACTAGAAAGACCTTCCAGGTGAGCAGGCTGAACATTTGTTATCAAACCAACATCTGGTAATGCCACACGAGCCAGCTCTCTCATTTCGCCAGTATGGTTTATTCCTAACTCCAGCACAGCAATGTCATCATTATCACTAATCTGAAAAACTGAAAGGGGTACTCCAATATCATTATTCCAGTTGTGCGGTGTTTTAAACACTTGAAATTTTGCCGATAAAACCAGAGCAGTCATCTCTTTAGTGGAAGTCTTTCCGTTAGAGCCTGTGATAGCAACAACAGAGCCGTTAAATAATTTTCTTCTGAAAAGAGCCAGATCTCCAAGAGCTTTTCTTGTACTCTTCACACCGACAAAAGGAACATCAGGAAACTTCTCAATTAACTGGGAGATTTTTATGTAATCTTCAAATATTATTCCCCTGGCACCTTTGTTTATTGCTTCTGTAACAAAGTCATGCCCATCAAAATTTTCTCCCTTGATGGCAACAAAAAGAGCTCCAGGATTTAATGTTCTGGTGTCCGTTTCAATCGACAAAAACTCAATACTCTCTCTGCTTTTTAATTCACCTGTTCTATGGAGTTCCCCATTCGTTGCTTCTAAAATAGAAGTTAACGTCCATTTCATCTCGTCAACCTCACAACTTATAAAAAACCACTACCCAAAATAAAGAATCTTTAAAGCCCTAAAAAGCAGGAAAGGCAAACGAAAAAGCCATACTACAACAAAGGAAATCATCACTAAATTAAAAGCTTGCGAACCGAGCCTTCAGACTGATTGTACAATCAGTAAAGAATGAACAACTCTCTTCTCACCTTTCTCGATGACACACCAAAGGCATCTCTCAGCTCCGAAAGTATAAAACGCTGCATGGGAGGAGGTCCGCAAAGATAGTAAGTCGCCCCTTCAGGATTTATGTATTTCTTCAAAAGCTGTCCGGATACATAACCCTGTTCCCACAGAAAGCCATCCTTCGATGTTTCCTCAAGCAGCTTCTCGGTAATTTTTTGTTCACTTAGAACATGAACAACCTTCAAGCGATCCGAGGATTTTGCATACCTTGATAGCTCAGAATAAGCCACAATGTCTTTTTTAGCCTTATTTCCCCAAATAAGCGTAACATCCACATCAAGATTGTTCTTAAAAATGTATCTTATAATACTCAAAAAAGGAGTTATCCCAATGCCTCCAGCGATAAAAATTAGATTTTTTTCCCTTTCAAAATCAGGGGTAAAAATCCCGTAAGGTCCCTCGCAAAGAAATCTGGTTCCCGGTTTTGCTGTTCTCAGCTTTTTACTGAAATTACCTACACCCTTTACGGTACAGCAAATCTTTTCAGGCTCGGGAACACATGACAGAGTAAAAGGATGAGGTTCAGTCCAACCCCACAGTTTGGACTTCATCCTGAATAGAGCAAATTGCCCCGGCGACCATTTTTTTAAAAAATCTTCATCACCCCGCCGGAAAAACCTACAGGTATGTGTGTCATGGGTTTCATAATCAACACCTTCCAGTACCCACACATGATTAGAAGCCCTCGCCATCAAATAGCGTAAACGATAAGATACAAGACCCAAC